>CAUTRO010000010.1:0-12939 GCA_963540685.1 uncultured Streptococcus sp. | reverse complement strand
CTGCTGCATTCCAAAATACTGGTTCAATGAAGCTGCACCACGTTCTCCTAAAAAGTAAGGTCTGTAATTGCGGTCGTATTTTTCGGCTAAGACGGCCGGATGCACTATGTCAAAACGCAACCATTCACTTGATCCAAAGTAAGGTACAAAACGATGCTGTGGATCAGAAAGTGCTTCTTGTTTCTTTGAGCGACTCTTGAATCCTTCCGCATTGAGACTAACTGCAGCCTTTTTTTCTTCCGTATAGTTGTGTTTATGATTGATCGGGTATAAAGCTAGTAAGGTCACCACCATGAGAAGAGCACAGAAAACTGGCCCTAAAATCAACCACAAACGTTTAAGCATTTTGAAGCTCCATCACACCTTCTACGATCTTGTTAGCAGTGTTCCAGTCATCGCGTCCAAATTCAGACACAGGAACACGAATACCAAAGCGATTTTCCAACTCCACAATCAATTCAACTGTTCCCATACTATCAAGGACACCCGCATCAAAGAGGTCTTCATCCATCATATCTGAGACATCTTCCATAAACAATTCGTCAATAATTTCAATTACTTGTGATTTTACATCCATTTTTTATTCTCCTTTTATTTCACTTTTGGGAACCATTGCTGATCCAAGAATCCTGAGAAAATCAGGAAGGACAGCATCACTGTGTTAAAGGTGATAAAGATCCCCAAAGCCTTGGTCCAACGATTGTCCGGTATCGGATCCAATCCTTTTGCTTTTCTTTCTTTATTAATGGTCTTTTTCTTACGAATCCAAGCATCATTGATGACTAGTCCAAGCCCATGGAAAAGCCCATAAGCGATATAGTACCAAGTCACCCCGTGCCAGAAGCCCATGACCAACATATTGATAATGTAGGCAATATTTGAGGTAGTAATCCGGCTCTTGAAGACTTTATTGCGCATCAGTACCATTACGAGACGCATAAAGACAAAATCACGGAACCAGAAAGATAAACTCATATGCCAGCGATTCCAGAATTCCTTTAAGTCACGCGATTTAAAAGGACGATCGAAGTTGATTGGACTTTTAATCCCCATCAGATTGGAAGCCGCTAAAGCAAACATGGAATAACCCGCGAAGTCAAAGAAAAGGTCAAAGCCATAAACATACATGACTCCTAGCGTTCCGATATTGAAGAATCCGCCTTGAGATAAGGCATAGGTCTGTACATGACCTAACAATAAGTGGCCAAAAATATGTGCTAGGATAAATTTGTAAAGGAAGCCATACATGATGTACTTAACAGCTTGCTCCAACATATCCAATAATTCTTCGCGCTCAGGGATTGCTTGATAATCCTCATTAAAACGCTTGAAACGATCGATCGGCCCACTTGAGAAGGTGGGCATAAAGAGCATGAATCGCAAGAATTCCCAGAGAGTGAATTCTTTCAAAACACCATCACGCATTTCGATAATCATCCCGACTGCTCGGAAGGTTAAATAAGAAATCCCTAAAAATCCAAATAAGGATTGGTGCCCATTCTTAATCGCTGGCTCTACCTTTACAAAGATCAGGGGCAAGACAGATAAGAAGGAATGAAGATAGAAAATCCACTTATTGTCCGCCTTCTGACGATAAAACTTGTAGGAATACACAATCAAGATTTGCCAGACTACATAAAAGAGCAAGGCATAAATTTGCTTGAGATTCGAACCTGTCAGCATCAAGATGATAAAGATCAGGCTCACAAGTCCTTCATATACGGGAAATCTCTTTTTGAAAAATAGACCCACAAAGATCGGCAAAAAAGCTAGAATGAGGTAGATAAAATAGATCGGTGTTCCATAATGTTCTAAATGAGGGAGCTGTTTCAAAAACTCGATCATCGGTTATTAACCTCGCTAATCAACCCTTTGATGTCGATTTTCCCGTTTGGAGTTAGCGGTAGGCTATCACGGTAAAGGAATTTTGAAGGCATCATATAAGACATCATGATGTGTTCCAAATCTTCCTTGATAGCTTTGGTAATATCAATCTCGCGTTCAAATTGCTCTTTGACGCCATCTTTTAAGATAACATAGGCCAAAAGATTTTGAACCTTGTGATCTTTGTTGTAGCGTGGCACTGCAACAGCTGAGTCGATGTACTGAGATTTATTCAAGTTTTGAGAAACATCTTCTAGCTCAATACGGTAGCCGTTAAACTTGATCTGGAAATCCATCCGACCACCATAAAGAAGAAGACCTTCATCTGTCATGGTTCCAACATCTCCCGTATGGTAGGCTGGAAGTCCTTCAAATTCGAAGAAGGCTTCTGCTGTTTTCTCTGGATTATTCATATAACCTTTTGAAACAGCCGGTCCAGACACGATGATCTCTCCTTGCTCTCCATTTGGCAATTTGTTTCCTTCTTCATCAATGATGAAGGTTGGAGAATCTTCTTTGGTATAACCAATTGGCAAACGTTTCAGAGTCGCTAACATCTCATCTGTAATAGCGACTGCTGACAAAGCTACCGTCGCTTCCGTTGGCCCATAAGCATTGATAATGCGCGCATTTGGGAAACGTTCGCGCAGTTTTTGAGCCGTTTTAACCGTTAACTCTTCCCCATCAAAGTAGAAATGGGTAATGCCTGGCATCTTTTCAGCGTTGAAATCTTCAGATAACATGGCCATATCTGCAAAAGATGGCGTTGACGTCCAGATAGCAATCGGAAGCGAAAAGATGGTCGCAAAGAGCTGTTTAAAGTCTTGAGTAATGGCTGATGGAAGGGCAAAAAGCGTTCCTCCAAGAGCCAAAGTTGGTGCCCAATACATGACAGACAAGTCAAAGGAATAAGGTGGTTGGGCCAACATTTGCGGACGCTCTGGCGTCGCAAATTCCTTGTCTGTAATCATCCAGTTGGTGAAGCTGAGCAAGTTGTCGTGCGAAATTTGCACCCCTTTTGGTTTTCCAGTTGTTCCAGAGGTAAAGATGATGTAGTAGGTATCATCTCCTTTGACTGGATGTTGCAAATCATACGCATTCTGAGTTGCATAAGCTTCACGTACTTGCTCCAAGTTCAAGATCGGAGCAGTTGGGTTTTCAATGGGGAACTCATTGATGGCAATAATCAGGCTTGGCTCAGCCACTTCAACAATAGCAGACACGCGCTCCAAGGCAGAATGGCTGTCAATTGGGATATAGGCATGGCCAGATTTTGTCAGGGCCACAAAGGTTGCCAACATTTCATATTCTTGTCCACCAAAGACTACAACAGGTGACTTTTCAGGAAGTCCCATTTGGTCAATGTGGGCTGCTAAACTATCTGAGTCTGCCTTCAATTGCCCATAGGTATGCTCTTCTCCAAGGACATTGTAGACAGGATAGTCTGGTTGCAGTTGGGCGAAGCGCTCAATCGCCTCAACCATATCAGTAATTGGTTGGTTTGACACGGTAGGGATCTCCTTTTAGAATTCATTGTAGATAAAGCCACCCTGACCTTGACCAAGGTAACTAAAGAAATAAAGTAGGGCTAAGAAAATAGCGAAATACAAGATTGTTTGCCCTATAAATTTATAAAGTGTTTTATGTTTCATCTTTTTCACTCTTCATTTTGATTGTCAATGTGTATTTTACCATTTTTTATACCAAGTAAGCAATTTTAAACATAGTGAGAACATCATAGAAAACGTTATCATTTCGAGTCATTGACGCCTTCGAACCAAAGCATTTTTCTTCTTTCCATTTTCTGAAGGGAATTCTGTTTTAGGTTATGTTGCTCTGACGAATCAATCCCAGACACTTGTCTACATCTACATCTCTTTCAATATGAGCTGGAGTCCAGGGAATTTCTATATCCGGTTCAACACCTTGATCCGTCATTCCTTTTCCTTGATCCACGCTTAGACAGCGAGAAGTAGGAAACATCAATCGATAATCACCATAATCAACGGTACAACAATTGGAATAATCTAAAATTCCGAGAGTTGGTCTACCTACCACCGTTACCTTCTTAAACTGCTTCATCATCTGGACAAAATTATCCCCAGATGAAGCACAATAGATATCTGATAAGATAAAGATCCGTTCGGGATATTGGCCTCCTCTAACCTCTGGGAAGAATGCCTCGCTTTCTTGCTGATACAGCACATAGCCTTTCCCCCGATGACGGAGTAAATCCTCTTTCATCTCTTCAAGCAGTTTAACTGTTTCAGGACTAATTTTTTCCTGTTGCATCCAGTCCTCAAAATCTTTCAAGCGCAAATCAACATTGCGTTCCGTGTAGAGAATTTCCATGCCACCATCGTCCCAGTCAAGCGAATCATAACCCTGATCCTGCTCTAAGCCTAGATGTAATAGAGGAAAATATAAAGAATCTGTCCCTCCACCGTTCTGTCGGACATCAATGAGAAGGAACTTGACTTCCGTCATCATCGGTAAACACTCCTGGTATAAGCGACTAATAGCTCCTTCATCCATAAAGTTATCCAGACGAAGGTAAAGGATCTCATCGTCTAATCGTTTCCAAAAAATCTGATCTTGGATCGGTTCTCGACTGGGCGCTACTTCAATGGTTTTTTCTACCCCATCTCGAAGCAGAGTGACCCTTGTAGACTGAGAGACCAAATCCGCCCATTCTCGGTAGTGCCTTTCAGGAGTCTGACTGATAAAATAGTCCTTATGAAGAGACGCTACCTGCTCCAAATCACTTCCATCCAGACCTAGGATCTGATCCCCTGCCTGAAGACCAGTGTCTGCATTCGCCTTTTCGACATAAAGTTGATGGTCCATTACGCGTAAGAGAAAGCCTTTCTGACCAGCTTTTTTATTCTGAAAGGAAATGTGGCCTATAATCCCAAAACTAGCTAGGTAGGACCTGACTTGATAAAGGAAAGCATCATCCGTCATGTCATCTGTTATTTTTTCTCGAATGGGCGCTGGATCACATCCTTTTCGATCCTTGATGGTAGATGAATCGTGAGTCATAATGGAGACGACATCTTCAAAAATAGCTCTTTTCCTCATGCAAGACTCCTTAATTTTTTTAGAAACAGTATACCACTTTTCCTTAAAAAGTTCTTAAAATCCTAAAAAGAGGCTGGGACAAAAGTCCTAGCCTATCAATTGCCTTTGGATTGTCGAGCAAGACGCAGTGGTTGAGTGGGCTCTACTAAGCTGATTTCATCAGCTTTTACAGCCCTACTCAACTGTGCAGAGGTGGGACGACGAAATCGAATTCTAACGAATTACCGATTTCTGTCCCACTATCATCTATAAATTCTTTCTTTTCTTTGCCTTCTTGGTCAAGGATACATCGCAATTATAAATTTCTTCTGTTAGGAGGGTCGTCATTGCAAAATCGTCGACTTCTGGTCTCAGATTTACTTCATAATCCAAGCCAAGCTGTTCCCCATTTTGGCTTGTATTGACCGAAATCAAGTCAACTTCTGTACAATTGCGTTCCAATAAACGGCTGATTTTATCCGCAATCCTAGCCTGATGTTCCACTTGAATTGTCAGGTGACGGCGACGTTGGTGGTCTGTCTTACTTTGCTTGGTTTCGAGCAGGAGCCAGATGGCTAAAAGAAAGGCCGTAAACAAAACTGCTAATAAGAGGTAACCCGATCCAGCCGCCAAGCCAATGATCATGGCTAGGAAAATCGCGATCAATTCTCTCGATCCACTGGTGGCAGACCGGAAACGAATCAAACTAAAAGTTCCTGCTACTGCAATAGAGGTCCCAAGATTTCCGTTCACCAGGAAAATCACCAGGGTCATTAAACAAGGAAGTAAGGTGAGACTGACAATAAATTCACGCGTATAGAGGGTACGGTATTTATAGGTCCAAGATAGGGCTATCCCGAGAACCAAGCTGACGAGTAAGGCCAACATCAGCCGTAAGGGATCCACAGTTGCCGTCGTAGTATTTTTAAAAATAGAATAAAATAAATTAGACATAGGTAGCACCTGTTCCTTCTTGAATTGGCGTTGGTGCATAATCTAGGCCTTGTGACTTATGGTAGGCGCAACTGTATTTCGAAAATTTTTGTTTAACCAGACCATACTTATCCAGAATATCCTTCAGCCACTGGGGCTCCTCACCTGGAGCCTTGATTTCCATAATAATCGTATTTTCTTCTAATAAAGGCTCTCCAGCTTTTCCATGAAGGAGACTGACCTGCTGATCACGATAGACTAGGTTTTGATCCAGAGTGACCCGAATCTTTTTGTAAGGATAGCCTTGAATGCTCTTCTTTTCTTTCAAGGACAAACGATCATAATAGATGTACATCTGAGGCTGTAGTCGGTGATCATAGCGCTGGCGCAGAGCTTGAATTTCTTGAACCAAGTCCAGATCCTGAATGGTCTGATCCACTAGACCATCCGTCATGAGGCGGGTAATTGAGGAAGGGTTAGAGACCAAGCGGAGCTTGTGACCAATACCTTCTGCATCCTTTGATTTTACTTCTAGAAAGGCCGGGCTATCCACTGTTGGACGCTCTACATAGGTCCGCATCCGGATTTTTTCACGATGGTTCTGATGAGCAAGAGCATCTTGGATGACATCGAAGTCTTCAGTATCAAAATAGACATTCGAAATCGTGGAGATGGGATAATCATCTTCAACAACATATTTCTTCAAATCTTTCAATAAGTCTTCCAAGTCTTCTTTATTCACCACATATTTGGTTTCAATCCGCTTGAAGCTTGTTTCTACCGTTTTTTTCATGTTCTTTCTCCTTTTTTCTATAAAAGTTCGTTAAGTTATCGTTTATTTGTTGCAAAGCCACGAGTCGCTTTACTTGTTCTTTAGTTTAGTGACTATTTCTTAACCTTTTATTAAGCCAAACTTAAAGAAAACTAAAGTTAAGGTTCCTTTCAGAAAAACTTTAGGAAACTTTCAGCTAGTAACAGTAGACTAGGAGCATATCAATTGAACGAGAGGAAAAACTCATGAAATCAAACAAATGGAAATTCTTATTAACGGGGGTGGCAACCCTCACCTTACTGACTGCTTGTACCCAGGCGTCATCTCAATCATCTACAACAAGCAATACTGCACAAACAACCGCTACTTCTACTTCAAATAGTAAAACCGATAGCTCCAACTATTTTACAGATGCGGACTATGACACTTCTTATGATGAAAGTACAGCCTCTACTGTAAAACTGTCTGGATCTTCTGCAACTGTTTCAGGTGACGGGGTCACCGTTTCTGGATCAACCGTGACCATCTCTAAAGGCGGAACCTATGTTATCTCAGGTGAATCTGACGGAGTTCAAATCAAGGTTGAAGCCGGTGATTCGGATGATGTTCATATCGTCCTAAAAGGCGTTACCATGACCAACACCAACGCACCAATCTCTGCTACGAAGGCAGGGCATGTCTACCTGACTCTAGCAGATGGCACGACCAATACCCTATCTGATTCAAGTTCAAACAGTGATGAAGATGCTGATGCAGTGATCTTCTCTAAAGGAGACCTCACCATCAATGGTTCAGGTACACTCAACATAGATGCTAAGAAGAACAACGGTATCAAGGCCAATGACACTCTCCACATCACAGGTGGAACCTATAAGATTACAGCTGTAGGCGATGCCTTCAACGTCAATGATGAACTCAATATCACCGGAACGACTATGACCATCGATGCAGATGAAGATGCAGTCAAGGTGGATAATGATGAAGATACATCTGTCGGAACCATGTATCTGTCTGACAATACCATGACCATTTCAGCAGGGGACGATGGTATCCACGCTTCTGGTGATCTGATCATCGATAGCGGAACCTACAAGGTAACCGAGTCCGTCGAAGGGCTTGAAGGAAAATCAATCACCATCAACGGTGGAGATATCACCATCTACGCAACCGATGACGGTGTCAATGCAGCCAATGCCAATGCCAACCAAGATGAAATTTTCTTCACCATGAACGGTGGAACCCTCAATGTCGAAGTTGGCCAAGGGGATACCGATCCAATCGACTCTAACGGCAATGTCACTGTGACTGGAGGAACCATCAACTTGACGGGGCAATCCGGCTTTGACTTTGATGGAACTGCCACCTACACAGGAGGTGACATCTATATTAACGGTGAAAAACAAACGGAAATTGTCAACTCCATGCCAGGAGGCGGTGGGGCTCCCGGCGGTGGTGGACCTCAAGGCGGTGGACCTGGGGGTGGACGTCCATAATAACAAATAAAGGCAGGATTTCTTCCTGACCTTTTTTTATTACTCTATTTATGATAGAATGGAAAATCAATCCACTTTTCGAAAGGAGCATTATGAAAAAACGACGACTTCATTTCTTATTCACACTCTCGCTGTCTCTTCTTTTTCTCTCAGCCTGTGTGCCGGACCTTAAGATTCATTTCAAAAAAGTGCCTACCACTTCCTCCTCATCTAAAAACAGTAAAAAAAGTAGCTCAAGTCGACCTAGCAATTCAGGTCGTTCAAGTAGTTCAAACCATTCATCTAGCTCTCCTTCAACAAATACAAATACCTCTACTGAACTCATCACAACCGAAGGGCTCCCTAGAAATGCCCAAGAAGCGCCCAAGGATAAAATTTATGCAACTGGGAACTTAAAAGTAGCCTACTCTAAAAATGACGACCATATTTTTGTACAAACGCCGGATTATGAAGGGTATACCACTACTCTTGTCAAAAAAATCCTTGGAAATCCAGAGAAACAAATAACAGACCCTGCTTATATGAGCGAATCTTTTCAAAATATTGAACTAGAAAATATTAAAAATCTCTACCATGAGGGGAAAATTACAGAAGAACAAGCCCATGCCTTTTTAATGGGAGCCGTTGATCTGAAACAAGCTTCTAAATTTGGAGTAGACTACACCATTTACACTTATAAAAACAACACTATCCAGCTAGTCTTTGAAAACGACCAACTTCTCTATATTACGCCAAATCCTGATGTTGTCTTCTTTAAATAATGAATATTCTCGCTTAAACAAGCGAGAATTTTTGTTTCATGTGAAACAAAAAACTCCCAACTACAAATAAGTTGAGAGTTCCTGACGATTAGTCCTCTTCATATTTTTTTGGATTGTAAAACCACATTCCAAGCCCTGCAAATAGAGCAATAGTCACCAAAAGGAAGGCGACTTGACTTCCAATTTCTCCTGTCATCGAAATCGTTTGACGAAGACCTGAAACGGTATAGCTCATTGGCAAGAATGGATGAATAGCTTGGAAAAATCCATTTGTTAAAGCAAGTGGATAGGTTCCCGCACTAGAAGCTAATTGCAAGAGCAAGAGGATCAGGGACAGGAAGGCACCAACTTTGCTTTGCCATGTCGTTAAAGCGGTCACGATAGACATGAAGGCCACACTACCGATCACACAAAGGAAGAGGGTAGCCATTTCATGATTGGCTGATAAACCAATCAAGTGAACCGCAGCATAGACCAAGACTCCTGCAAGCACTGCAATCGTGCCATTTACCTCAAAGCGAGATTTGAACCATGCCCAGCGACTTTCAGGGTGACGACCAGATGGCAATTTTGCAAATATCATATTGGTTGACAAAGCACAAACAAAGAGTGCTACCGAGATCATATAAGGAGCCATTCCGACACCATTCACAGGAACATTATCATGGTCTGTTTTAGACGTAGTGACAGGATTAGCTAAAGTTTTTGCATTCTCTTTTTCAGTTGTGGCTGCATTCAATTGTCCCTTAGCATCGTTTAAACCTTGACTCAATGTTTGGCTTCCTGTTGCTAATTCACCCAAACCGTTTGTCAATGTTTGGCCACCCGTTGCTAATTTGCTGGATCCTTCTGAGATTTGATTTGCTCCGTCAGCTAGTATATCAGCCCCCGTAACCAATTGACCTGATTTCTCTGTCAACTGGTTGACACCTGTGACAAGTTTGTTGACACCACCTGCCAACTCTGGAGTTTTGCTGTTCAATTGCCCTACACCATCAGCTAATTTTTCAGCTCCAGCAACCAATTCACCAGACTTACCTGTTAATTGTGTTGCTCCTGAAGCCAGTTGATTCATACCTGATGTCAAAGCAGGCATCTTACCATTTAACTCACCTAGTCCAGAAGTTAATTGATTGCTTCCTGCAAGCAATTCCGATGATTTACTATCTAGTTGGCCAACACCTGCTGCTAACTGACTAGCACCATCTGTTAAAGTGTTACTATTGGTCTGAAGTTGGCTTGCCCCACTAGCAATTTTATCAACACCAGCTGTATAAGCGCCGATCCCTTGACTGATAGTTTGGCTAGCTGGCAACAATTGTCCACTAACTGCTGATTGGATCTTAGACAAGCCACTTGACAAGTCTGTCAAGGTAGAAGAAGCTGTTGGTAAAACTTGATTGGCTGAAGTTTGCAGCTGTGTCAAGCTATTTCCTGTATTCAAACTACTTTGGATCGTTTGGATCGTTGTCAAGATCCCTTGAGCTGCTGTTTCACTCGAGCTTGGACTCGATGAGATCGCCGCACTGATTTCCGCTTGTTGATCAGCTGTCATTGCTTGATAAGCTGCTGTCCCTTGCACACTTGCAAGGGCATTTGCACGATCCGCTTGGGCTGAAGCAAGGATCGCTTGAGCTGAATTCGCAATACTCGTCAAGCCAGATGAAAGTTGACTGGTATCTACCGAAGCACTTTGAATTGCCACATTTAATTGGTTCAAACCAGCTGCCAATTGATCAATCTGAGCTGATTGGCTTGTAGAAGCTTGTAGCTGGCTTGATAATGTTTGAATACCTGATTCTAATTGAGAAACTCCATTTCGAAGAGTAGTGGATTGACTACTCAATTGACCTGCTCCCTCTGATAATGTGGCGACTCCATTTGTATAAGTCACTAAACCATTTGAAAAGTTAGATAGACCCGAATTCAATTGACGCACGCCATTGGTATAATTCCCAAGACCGTCATTGAGTGTCCCCATACCGCTGGTTAATCGACCAACTCCTGAAGCCAACTGAGGGGTTTGACTTGCCATTTGATTGAGACCATTTCCTAACCGATCCACTCCGGTAGCGTAAGCCATCAAGCCTGTATTAAAAGTACCAAACCCATTATTTAATTGATTGACTCCAGATACCAAGTTTGGAAGTTGACCAGCCATTTGATTAAGACCATTTCCTAATTGACCAACACCATTTGTATAGGCTGCTAGACCCGTACGAAGGGTGGTTGCACCATCTGAAAATGTTAAACTGGAACTAGCTAAGGTATTCAAATTAGTGGTCAGTGTTTGCCCACCGTTTTCCAACTTTGTTGCACCATCTGCTAATTTAGCACTTCCATCTGCCGCTGTCCCCATACCAGATTTAAGCGATCCCATTTTGGAAAATAAAGCTGTTGTATAAGTATTGGTCACTTTTTCAGCCACTGTCTGCTGCATTTTTGTCATCGCAGAGTCGCTCATTTTTCCTGCGATAAAACTATGACCACTGGACGTTTGGTAATCAATAGTCATCTGTTCTGGATGATTGGTTAGAATGGAGCTAGCTTTTTTTGAAAGATCCTCAGGTAGCGTTACAATCATATAATAATCGCCATTTTTTAGACCATCTTTCGCAGCTTTCTCATCTACAAAATGAAAATCAAGCGAATCGTTATCCTTTAAATTGGACACCATGTCTTTCCCGATTTCCATTTTTTGTCCATTATATGTAGCAGATTGATCCTTGTTGACAACCGCTACAGGAAGATCCGAAACCTGACCATATGGATCCCACATGGAAGATAGAAAAATAATATTATAAAGAGCTGGAATCAACGCAACTCCAATCATGACAATGATAAATGTCGGCTTTTTAAGAATAGCCTTCCATTCTTTCATCATATTTTTTGTCTCCTTTTTATACACAATGTCTAAATTTCTGATATAATAGATTATACAGTTTCTAGAAAATTTCACAAGTAGAAAAAATTGATAAATAGACACTGTGTATAATTTTGTGCAAAAAGGATTGAAACATGACTGAAAGTAATAAACGATTAAAAACAAAACGAATCATAGAGGAGGCTATGGTCCGACTACTCGAAAAAGAATCTTTCGACCAGATCACAACGGTTGAGTTGGCACAAGAATCTGGCATTAGTCGCTCTAGCTTTTATACCCACTATCGAGACAAGTACGACATGATCGAGCGCTACCAACAAGCACTCTTTCATAAACTTGAATATATCTTTGACAAACACCAGGATGACAAGCGCCAAGCAATTATAGAGGTGTTTGAATTTCTAACCAAGGAACCTCTCTTTGCAGTCCTTTTGACAGAGAATGGTACCAAGGAAATCCAAACCTTCTTGCGCCACAAATTGCAGAGTCTACTAGTTGATAGTTTGCAAGAGCGCTATAGCCATAAATCGTTAACAGATATTGAAAGAGTTTACAGCTCTGTCTATTTGGCCAATGCTTTCTTTGGCGTCTGTCAAATATGGGTCTCTCGTGGTAAAAAAGAAAGCCCTCAACAAATGGCTGAATTTCTAATGAAAATGTTACGTTAACACCTTCGCCTGATCTAAATAGATCAGGTTTTTTTAGTTAGAATCTTTAGGTTTTAAAAAAACAAAAAACTGTCTCATTTTATGAAACAGCTCTAGGTAGCTTATAACTGAACAAACCCAACAATCAACCGTTTAAGACAAAACAAAAAGCCCACTTTTGTAGGCTTTTCGTAAGATATATCTTAAAATTAAAGCATTTTGTTGTAGAATTCAACGACAAGTGCTTCGTTGATTTCTGGGTTGATTTCATCGCGTTCTGGAAGGCGAGTCAATGAACCTTCAAGTTTTTCAGCATCAAATGATACGAATGCTGGACGTCCAACTGTAGCTTCAACAGCTTCAAGGATAGCTGGAACTTTAGCTGATTTTTCGCGAACTGAGATCACTTGACCTGGAGTTACGCGGTATGAAGGGATATCAACACGTTTTCCGTCAACAAGGATGTGACCGTGGTTAACGAATTGACGAGCTTGACGACGAGTAG
>CAUTRO010000009.1:0-13080 GCA_963540685.1 uncultured Streptococcus sp. | reverse complement strand
TCCTTTACCTGCTTCATGAGCAAATCCAGCAATCCGCTTATCATACTCGCGAATGCCTTCCTCGGCATTAATGACCATCAAGACCACATCTGAACGGTCGATGGCCCGCATAGCACGCATAACAGAATATTTCTCAGTGTTTTCATAGATTTTACCAGATTTACGCATACCGGCCGTATCGATCATGGTAAATTCTTGGCCATCTGCATCGGTAAAATGGGTATCGATGGCATCCCGTGTGGTTCCAGCTACTGGGCTAGCAATCACGCGGTCTTCTCCAAGGATTGCATTGATCAAGCTTGATTTGCCAACATTTGGACGACCAATCAAACTAAACTTGATGATGTCTGGGTTTTCTTCTTCTGTCTCGTTCGGGAGATTTTCGATAATAGCATCAAGCACATCACCGGTTCCAATCCCGTGAACAGAGGATACCGGTAGTGGCTCACCCAGTCCCAAGGCATAAAAGTCGTAGATATCGTTGCGCATCTCTGGGTTGTCCACTTTGTTGACAGCTAGAATCACTGGTTTATGGGTCTTATACAAGATACGAGTGACATATTCATCGGCATCGGTGATCCCTTCTTTGCCAGAAACAACAAAGACAATGACATCTGCTTCGTCCATGGCAATTTCTGCCTGATGCTTGATTTGCTCCATAAATGGAGCATCAACGTCATCAATTCCCCCAGTATCAATGATACTAAATTTTCGGTTCAACCACTCAGCTGTTGCATAAATGCGGTCACGAGTGACTCCTTCAACATCCTCAACGATGGAGATCCGCTCACCAGCAATCCGGTTAAAGAGCGTAGATTTCCCAACATTGGGACGGCCTACAATCGCAATAGTTGGTAGGGCCATGATTTCCTCTTTTCTAAAGATAGACGAGACCTAGTTTCAAGAAGGTCCCTCTTCATTTCTATAATAGTTTGTGTTTTTCCAGCAGCTGTTTGGTTTCTTCTTCTTCTGGTTGCCCAAACTGAGCTGCCAGTCGCTCACTCCAGCTGTCCGTTGCACGCGCTCCAGCATAATCTGCCTGAACCTTGTCATAGGCAGTCACAACTGATAAGTCTTGTTCTTGGTATTCTTCTTCAAAAGCAACCTGCTCCAAGGGTAAGCGTGGTTTCACCGCATGCTGCTGATTGGGTACTCCAAGGGCAATCCCAAAAACAGGGTAGGTATAGTCTGGCAGACGGAAGAGTTTTGCAACTTCCTCTGAACAGTAGCGCAACATGCCAATGATCACTCCACCATAGCCGAGACTTTCAGCTGCCAATAGCGTATTTTGAGCTGCTAGAGCCGCATCCACTGAAGTGATCAACAAATTATCCACACCTTCCGGATGAAAATCCTTCTCATGAAGTTTGACAGCTTTTTCAGCACGGTTTAAATCTCCAACAAAGAGAAGAAAGACGGCTGACTGGCGAATCGCCTCTTGGGGAAGCAATTGGTAAAGGGCCTCTTTTTTCTCGCTACTTTTTACGACAACCACAGAATAAGACTGAAAGTTTTTCCAACTGGATGCCATCTGCCCAGCCGATAAGATTTCCTTGAGATCGGCTTCTTTCATCGGTTCTTCCTTAAAGCGACGAACAGAAAAATGAGACTTCATTAAACGGATAGTATCATTCATCGACGGTTTACTCCTTCCAAATGGATTTCCTTAGCTAAAAATTTCACGCGCTCCATAACGCGTTTGGCCTGCCAAGTTTCATCACCATTGCGCGAGGTTGCAAAATGGCGTTCCAATTCTTCAAAATTAAAATTGGAGGTAAAGAAGGTTGGAAGATTTTCCTGCATCCGGTGCTGCAGAATCACCTGCAAGATTTCATCTCGCACCCAGGCTGACATCTGCTCCGCCCCAATATCATCAAGAATTAAAATTTCGGCTTTTTTTACCTGGTCTACGGTTTCTTTGACCAAGCCTGAACTAATGGCATTTTTGACATCAATGGCAAAACTTGGAAAATGAAGGAGGGTGGTAGAGGCCTGGCGTTTTTCTGATAAATCATGGGCCAAAGCTGCCATCATATAGCTCTTTCCTACTCCAAAATCACCATAGAGGTAGATCCCTTTTTGATATCCAGGGTAGTTGGCTACAAAATTGGCCAATTCCTCAAAAGCAACAAATCGTCCCTTATCATCGAGTTCTACCTTGGCTAGGCTGGCTTCTTTCAAGGTTGAAGGGAGATTGATCAAGTTAAGACGTTGGTTGATCGTAGCCCGTTTTTGGGCTTCGATTAACTCTGGTGTCTCCTCATAGGCCACATCTGCATAACCTTCATTCATGGTTAGGATCGGTTTATAGCCTTTGGCAATATAATCTGGATCAGCAAGCAAAAAACGGTTTCGCTCGCTAATGTATTGATTAAATTTTGAAATGCTCCGTCGAATTTCCTGCTCAGACAAAGACTGAGCTTGGATAAAGGCAGCGACTTCTTGGTCTGCTAAAATCTGTGCCACTAAATCCTCATAGTTGAATTGACGGGCACGATTCATGTGAGACAGGGTTTGACCTACACTTTCCATCTACTCACCTCCTTGATTTAATTTTTCTAATAGGCGTTGTTTCTCTTTTGCAAGATCCACTTTTTCTTTTTGACTGGTTTGATTTTGATAGTGCGGTTGGCTCCACTTAGGAACATTGCTGGGCTTGCCTTTAGCAGGGGCAGTTGTCGTCCCCTTGCTTCCTTGAGACTTAGCCTGTTCCTGACGTTCTCGGACTTTTAAAATCGCCATTTCTGCACTGTTGACCCCTTGGTAAGAAAAGTCATTTCCCACTTTCAAAGCATACTTTTCATTGAGATTAGCTGACTGGGTTTTATTAAAGGTCAGCAACAAGATAATATTAATTACCTCATCCAGTAAGCCTAGATCTGCTAACTTAGATAGGGTCTTGCGTTCGCCCTGTGTAATGGTCGCATTGCGAGCCTTCTTAATCTCCGCCAAGAATTGCAGGCTGGATTTTTGCTTGGCTTCCCTCAAGATGGTTTCTTCCTGACGACTATAGGACAGGCGCGGTTGCGGTTGGCTAGCTTGGGTCAACTTTTGTTTCATTCTTTTTGGTGAAATAGTGCGATCTACCGCCGTTTCTTTTGCTAAGAGATAGGTTTCATACCAGGTCCACTCTTGCTCCTCTGCAATGGCAAAGAGGGCCAGAGTCGCTTCCCCTTCATCCGCAAAGCGAAGGCCGTCTCGTCCCATCATGCGTTTAAACATGTCCATATCAAACTGCTGTTTTCTACTTGGAGTTCCAGTAACCTCACCCGCTTCTATTCCAAAAACTTGAGAGAAAGAGACTTGACGTTTGGTCCCTAAAGAACGCGATGGAAGCAGATCTTCCACTGCCTTCTCTCCAATCTTTCTTTCAAGCAAGCGTTTATAGACGGCATTTGAAAAAAATTGCTCCGCTTCAAGGGGGGCATGCAACTGGATGGCGACACCATCTTCCTCCTCAAAGAGATCGATCAAGCCCATCGCAATCAAGCGATCAAAAGCCAGTAACAATTGAGGAAATCCCATATCAATGTGGTTTAGAATTTGAGCCAGCAAATGTTGCTTTTCACCTTGATCAAAAGACGCCAGCAAATAACGATAAACCGTCACTGTTTCCATCTCCAAAATAGGCAGGTAATACTGCTCCAATGCAGCCCCTGCCGGCGGAAGAATATTATTTTTTAAAAATACAAAAGGAGTATTGGGCTTCATCTATTTTTCCTTTTTCTTCTTGGTTCCTTTCGTAATTTGCTTCAAGAGCGTCTCTAACTCACCGACATCCTTGAAACTCCGATAAACACTGGCAAAACGAACATAGGTAATCTCATCCAGATCTGCTAACTCATCCATGACCAAAGAACCAATATACTCACTGTTAATTTCATTATCACTTTGGCTACGAACCTTTTGTTCGATGCGATTGACAATTTCTTCAATTTCATCGCTCGATACAGGTCTTTTTTGTGCTGAGCGGATAATACCATTAAAGATTTTATCACGAGAAAATTGCTCGCGGGTTCCATCCTTTTTGACAACTACTAGCGTTCGTTCTTCCACTCTTTCGTAGGTAGTAAAGCGATAATGGCATTCTTCGCATTCGCGACGACGACGAATGGTGTTCCCGTCTTCAGCTTGTCGACTATCCACCACACTAGACTTACTTCCACCACATTTTGGACAACGCATTTGCTACCTCCTTGAACTGTTTTAACACTTCATTTTACCATAAAATCAATCGTAAAGAAAGCAGAAGAACAAGAGAAGACCCTTGATCAACTCCTAAAGTAAAAATAAAAAAGAGTCGACGAAGGATTCGAACAAAATCGTTTCCCTATCGACTCTCCCTTTATTTTAAAGTGATAATTCTGCTTCTAGGCCATAGTGATCACTTACATGTGGTTTGTTCTGACCGTCAAAAATGACGTGTAGACGCTCGATTTCCCATTCCGGACTTGCAAAGACGTAATCGATCCGCAATGGGACTTGATTGTCCGTCCAGCCATCAATACCAGGACCTACCGTATAGGTGCCCCTGGTTTCTCTGGCTTCAATAAAGCTATCTTGTAGCTTTATTGAACTTGACAAAATGGTTTCATAGCCTTCTTGACCAGCAGGATTATTGAAATCACCAGCTAGAATGAAGGGCTTGCCTACTTGACTAAAATACTGCTCAATCCGTGGCCACTCAAATTGGAAACCTTTGTCCCACCAAGAAAGATGGACACTAGCAACAGCGATCTCTTTCCCATCCACACTCGTGTGAGCAACAGCCACCCGGCGGGTATGGTAGTCTGTTGGATCGTCCATATTGGACACCAAAATCTCATCTGCCTGTAATGGTTGACGTGAAAGAACAGCTACCCCTTCATTGAGGTGGTCATAGCCAATATGGTTGTAAGCCCAAGTCCAATAATAGTGCAGACCTTGAGCAGCCAGCTCCTCAACCAATACGCTAACAAAGTGATCCTTGTGAATAGCTACGGAAGATGGCAAGGCTTGATAATACTCGTCAGTTGCAATTTCTTCAGTCGCAATCTCTTGGTTAACTTCTTGAAAGCAAATCACATCGTATTGCGCTGCTAAAATTTGCTCTTTGAGGGTCTCAAACTTTTGCTGAGCATTCTCCTCCATCCAACTATGGGAATTTAATGTTAAAAATTTCATCCCCTGATTTCTCCTTTTACTTAAAACAAGAAACGGCAAGAGGTCGGGTGCACTGCCCCAACCTCATTTTCTTTGCCGTAGTCTTTATAATTCTACTGTTGCAACTGGAGCATTAGCTGCCAATTTGCCTGTATGTTCGATCTTAACTGATTTAATTACATCTGCATTTGTGAAGACAACTACTGTAGATATTTCACGACCTGCTTCACGAATAGCATCAAGATCTGCTTCTACTAAGAGGTCACCAGCAGCTACTGTTTGTCCTTCAGATACTTTAACCTCAAATGGTTTTCCTTCTAGACTAACTGTATCTAGACCAATGTGAACCAAGACTTCCAAACCATTATCTGTCAACAAACCAAGGGCATGTTTCGTCGGAAAGATGCTCGTAATTTTACCAGCTACTGGAGAAACGATATGACCATTTTCAGGTTCAACTGCAAATCCATCTCCCATCATCTTTTGTGAGAAGACTGGGTCTTTTACATCTTCAATGTTGATAACTTGACCATCCGCAACGGAGTGAACTTCATCCGTCACACCTTTGAAGCTTGCTTCCGCTTTTTGAACAGCTGTCATTTGACTTGGAAGTGTTTCAGGGATAACTTCACCTGAATCAAGTACGTCTTGGATGTCAGATTTCAATACGTCAGCTTTAGGACCGTAGATAGCTTGGACACCTTGACCTTTCGTAACAAGACCCATAGCGCCTTCAGCTTTCCACTGCTCTTCAGTTCCGACTTTTTCAGCGTCTTTAACAGTAACACGGAGACGAGTCATACATGCGTCAACATCTACGATATTGGCACGTCCACCAAGAAGGTTGATGATGTTGATGACTTGTGAGCTAGCTGAGCTTGTAGCAGCTCCTACTTTGCTCTCACTTGAAGTTGCATCATCATTTTGTTCGTAGTTACCATTGCGTCCTGGAGTCGCATAGTTGAATTTCTTAATCATGAAGTTGGCAATGAAGTACATGATAAATCCAAAGAGGACAGTTACCCATACAAAGTTAAAGATATCCACTGCCAAACCAGCGTTAAGTGCCATCGGAGTACGAGTCAAGAATTCGATAGAACCGAATGAGTGAACACGAAGGTGAACCAAGTCCGCCATTGCAAAGGCAGCCCCTTGAACAAAGGCATAGATAAGGTACAACGGTGTTGCAACGAACATGAACATGTATTCAATTGGTTCTGTAACACCTGTCAAGAAGGTTGCAAGAGCAGTTGCAACAAGCATCCCTTTGTATTTTTCTTTTTTATCTGGATCCACATTGCGGTAGATAGCCACTACGATCCCCATCAAGATACCGAAAGATCCGATCATTTGACCAACTTTGAAACGAGCAGGTACGTAGGCTTGAAGCAAGTGTTGATACTGGGTAGGATCTGCTTTCTTCAAGTTCACAAGGTCTGTTACCCAAGCCAACCAAAGTGGGTCTTGTCCAAATACTGTTGTTCCTTTAGCAGCTCCCGTAAGAACTTGGTAGCTACCACCCAATTGAGTGTAGTTGATCGGAATGGTCAACATATGGTGAAGACCAAAAGGCAAGAGAAGACGTTCCAAGGTACCAAACAAGAATGGTGCCAATACTGGTGCAGTGGATTGTGAGTTGGCAATCCAAACACCAAATCCATTAATTCCTGATTGAACTACTGGCCACAAGGCTGCCAAGACCAAGGCTGTAGCAGCTGAACGGACGATAACAACGAATGGTACAAAGCGTTTCCCATTGAAGAAAGAAAGGGCTTCTGGGAGTTTACGGTAGTTGTAGTATTTATTGAAGGCAGTCGCTCCAACAAAACCTGAGATAATCCCTACAAATACCCCCATATTCAGAGCAGGAGCTTCAAGAACACTAATGAAATAGTCCGAAACTTTAATCGATCCGCCGAAGATTGTGTGAACCGTTGCAGCTTTATCAGCCAACATTGCAGATGTCACTCCAAAAACGGCACCGGTAATACGGTTAATCAAGATGAAAGAGAGACCCGCTGCAAAGGCACCCCCTGCACGTTCCTTGGCCCAGCTACCACCGATAGCGAGTGCAAACAGGATGTGAAGGTTTCCGATAACCCCCCAACCAATTTGTTCCAGAATCCCACCTGTAATAACAAGTGGAGATAAATTAGGGTTGATCATAGGGATAGATTTCCCGATTGAAATCATCAACCCGGCTGCTGGCATGACAGCGATAACGACCATCAAGGCCTTACCGAACTTTTGCCAGAATTCAAAGCTAAGTAAACTTTTGAATGATCCTTTGTTCATCATTCAACCTCCTTATATTGTTTAAGGCTTTGGTTTGAGAAAACGTTTGCGCTTAATTTGTTTCTAGTATACCATATTTTAAAATTTTGTAAAGCCTTACATTCATTTTTTCTCCAAATTTTTTCTTTTTTTCACTCCTTTTTAGGCCGAATCCTTTTTAAAACCCATCCTTTCTAAACGCAAACGTTTCCCTTGAAACATAAAAAAATTCGAATCCTTCAAGGATTCGAATGGTTCATTCTAGTTCGTCTTGCATGGCATAGCCAATTCCACGAACAGTCTTAATATAGCTTTTTTGACCCGGAAGATCAATTTTCCCACGAAGGTAACGGATATAGACGTCGACAATATTGGTCTCCCCCTTACTCTCGTACTTCCAAACACTCTCTAGCAATTGCTCACGAGTCACTACCCCCTTACTTCCCATCAGAGTCGCTAGGAGGTCGTATTCTCTTCTTGTCAGATTAATCATGTCTTTCCCTCGGTAGACGGTGTGGTGTTCGACATCGATCCGCAAATTCCGATAAGAGGTTGGAATTTTCATCTGGCTACAATGTTGGTCAATATAATCACGTCCTCTAAAAATAGCTGTGATTTTATCGACCAAATCACTGATCACAATAGGTTTGACCATATAAGAAACTGCAAACTGCTCGATACTCTCTTCGTGTTCGGCAATCTTTTCCCGACTATCCAAAACAATCAAAACCAAAGCAGGGCGAATCTGACCGATTTCTTGAGCAAAGGCTTCACCAGACATATCTGACAAATCGTAATTAAACAAGATCAGATCATATTTGGTTGTAGCAATCAAGGCCAGACCCTTCTTCCCATCCTCGACCACATCAACTTGATACCCTTCTTTTTGAAGTTCCAAGTTAATGAAGCGAGCGATTTGCTTCTCATTTTCTACTAGTAGGACTCGTTTGACCATAAGGCAAAATTATTTTTCGTCGTACCAAGAATAGTGGAAGGTACCTTCTTTATCCTTACGTTGGTATGTGTGAGCACCGAAGTAGTCACGTTGTGCCTGGATCAAGTTGGCTGGAAGATCTGCTGAACGGTAGCTATCAAAGTAAGTGATAGCTGCTGAGAAGGTTGGTACTGGTACTCCAGCTTGAACAGCAAGAGCTACGATATCACGAACAGATTGTTGGTACTTAGCAGTGACATCCAAGAAGTACTCATCCAAAAGAAGGTTAGCAAGGTCTGCATCACGGTTGTAGGCATCCGTGATCTTTTGCAAGAAACGAGAACGGATGATACAGCCATCACGCCAGATAGAAGCGATGTCCGCAAATGGCAAGTTCCAGTTGTTTTCTTTAGATGCAACACGCAATTGTGCAAAACCTTGTGCGTATGAAATGATTTTTGAGAAGTAAAGGGCTTGACGGATCTTTTCGATCAACTCAGCCTTATCCCCTTCAAATTTGAAAGCAGCTGGTTTTGGAAGCACCTTGCTAGCATGTACACGTTCTTCTTTGTATGTAGAGATGTAGCGAGCAAATACTGACTCCGTAATGAGTGACAATGGCACACCAAGGTCAAGCGCTGATTGGCTAGTCCATTTACCAGTTCCCTTGTTTCCTGCGGCATCCAAGATGTAGTCTACGATTGGGCCATCTTGACCTTCATCATCTTTACGTCCAAGGATGTCCGCAGTGATTTCGATCAAGTAGCTGTCCAATTCGCCCTTGTTCCACTCAGTGAAGATTTCAGCCATGTCTGCAGCTGAAAGTCCAAGCAAGTGTTGCATCAAATCATAGCTTTCTGCGATCAATTGCATATCACCGTACTCGATACCGTTGTGGACCATTTTCACGTAGTGACCAGCTCCATCAGGACCGATGTAAGTCACACATGGTTTGCCATCTTCTGGTGCTTTTGCAGAGATTTCTTCAAGAACGTCAGCCACCAATTCATAAGCTTCTTTTTGTCCACCAGGCATGATAGAAGGACCTTCAAGGGCACCTTTTTCACCACCAGAGACACCCGTACCAATGAAGTTGATCCCAGAGTTGGCCAATTCTTCATTACGACGGATAGTATCTTTGTAGAAAGTATTTCCTCCGTCGATCAAGATATCGCCTTTATCCAAATGTGGAAGAAGGGCTTGGATGGTTGCATCTGTACCAGGTCCAGCTTGAACCATGAGCATGATACGACGTGGTTTTTCGATTGAGTTTACGAAGCTTTCAATATCATAGCTTGGCACAAAGTTTTTATCAGGATGGCAGGCAATCACATCTTCTGTTTTTTCTTTACTACGGTTATAAATGGCAACTGTATAGCCACGAGATTCGATATTAAGGGCAAGGTTACGACCCATTACGGCCATACCAACAACACCAAAGTTTGCTTTAGTCATGTGACACTCCTCTTTATAGTTTGCCTTTATTCTATCATTTTTCGTCCTTAAATGAAAGCAGAAAATCACCCTCTTGCCCCCTCATATAGAAAGATAGCTCCTATTTTATTTGAAGCAAAAAACAAAAAGTGCCCGAGTTTAAGTTCTCAGACACTTCTTGTTGATCGTATTAATCTTCTTTAGAAGCTAATTCAGTAGCCTCAATGACCGGTTGTTCTCCTTCTTTGAGTTTATTGACTGTCATATTGACCCCAAGAGCTCCTGCTAATAATTGACGGATATCAAATCCAGCTCCTTGAGAGACTTGGTCGATACTTTGCATGATATCCCCCACCATCTTAGAGGCGTTTCCTTCACCATACATGGTGATCTTATCTACCTTGGTCAATGGCTCAGCGACAGCACGTGCAATTTCAGGCAACTTATCAACAACCATTTCAGTAATGGCTGCTTCTTGCATTTTCTTCATCGCTTCTGCCTTTTGGTCCAAACCTTTGGCTTCGGCTTCTAGTTTCAAGCGAATGGCTTCAGCTTCTGCACGACCTTTGGCTTCGATGGCTTCTGCCTCTTGCAATTGGGCAAATTTCTCTGCTTCGGCTTGGGCTTTCCGAGCTTCCGCTTCTTTTTGTGTTTCGAAAAGTTCCGCTTCTGCCTTGCGTTGGCGTTCAATCAATTCAGCTTCGGCTGCTTGTTGACGCGCATATTTTTCTGCTTCCGCTTGCTTACGGATGTTGGCATCCAATTCTTGCTCACGAACCTTAACTTCGCGTTCTTTGACTTCCGCTTCTTTTTCTTGTTTCATGATATTGGCTTCAGCTGCCACGCGCTCTTGTTCACGACGTTGCACTTCTGCCTCGATCCCTTTCGCAGCATCTGCTTTTGCTTGGGCAATATCTGCTTCTTGCTTGAGGGCTGCTTGTTTGAGTTTTAATTCGTTTTGTTTTTGCGCAATTTCAAGATCGGCTGCAACACGTTTGTCGTTGGCCAATTTATCTTGTTCTGCTTCGACTTCTTTGCGTTCGCGTTCTGCTTTGGCTTTGGCAATCAAGGCATCTTTCTTAATGGTTTCAACATTTTCGATACCAAGGTTATCAATGACTCCCCCTTCATCAGAGAAAGATTGAACCGTAAAGGCGATGACTTCAAGCCCCATTTTAGCCAAATCTGGCGCTACGTTGTCTTGTACCTTTGAAGCAAACTCTTGACGGTCATTGACCATCTTACGGAGCTCCATCTGACCGATTACTTCCCGCAAGTTTCCTTCCAAGACATCTTGAACAGAGTTGGAAATATCCGTTGTATTCCAGTTCAAGAAGTTTTCTGCAGCACGGGCAATCATCTCATCGGTTGTACCGATTTTTAATTTAACAGCTGCATCGGCACGGACGTTAATGAAGTCCAGTGTTGGGACTGCTTCAGATGTCCGAACATCTGTAGAAAATTGCTCAATATCAAGATAAGAACGTTGTTCTACGAAGGGAATCATAAAACCAGCTTTCCCCCGTAAATGGCGTTGCTTCCGAAGACCTGTTATGACAACGACTTCATTCGGTTTAGCATTCACGTAGCCTTTTACAAGCAAAACTACAATAACGACAGCAAGAATTAGGCCTGTTATCAACCAGCCTGGAATAAATAACGTATCCATACTTTTCTCCTTTTTCAGAGGTCTCCCCTCTTTTATTTTATAAATTCTAGTATATCAAAAGAAGGCCTTTCATCAAAGAAAAGACCTGTATTTATGTTTAAATTTTTAATATGTCATCCCTAGCCTATTCTTCCTCAAATAAACCTTGGAGACCAGCAAAAGGACTATTTTCTTCTTTCTTAACCGCTTGAGCTTCTTGGTACTCTTCTTCTGTCATGATTTTCCAATCATTGCCCTCGATAAAGCCTTGTCCGGCCTCTTCTTCCGGAGTGAGAACCTTGAGAGGAATAGTAAGCAGGATATTATCTGCCACACTCTCACTCAGGTCGATCTTGCCCCCTTCAATGGGAAGGATCAAATCCTCTTCTAAGGCTTCGATATCTGCATCAGACTCTACATCCTCCGCAAATACTTCTGTCACAGGATAACTTTCTTTGATCTCAACAGGTTCCATGCTTCGGCTGGATGCCAGAACGATGGTATAGGTCAATTGGTAATCCAAGACATAAAGACCTGTATCATAAGCTACTCGACCTGTCGCTGTCACATTCTTTAAATTAAGAATTTCCGGATTGCGCTTTTGCAGATCCTTTAGCAAATCCAACTCTTGATCAAAAGCCAGTCCTTCAGGATTTTTACGGATTTCTTGCGTGTATAAATTCATTCTTTTGTCCTCACATCTTCTAGATACTACTAGTATATCATGAAGCTGTCCCTTCAACCAAGAAGTCTCTTTAAAAATTTGATATAATCATGAAAAAGATACAGAGTACTAGGCTACTTGGTATTGTACTCTAGGGTCCCACAATCTCTTGGATAAAAGAGGTTCACTTGCTAAGGCATTGGTCCTTGTATAGATAGAGGAGAAGGCATGAAAGAAATCGGAGCAGTTTTTCGACAAATACGGGAAAGTCGCCATATTTCATTAGAAGAAGCTACAGGTGGCGAATTTTCGCGCTCTATGCTATCTCGATTTGAAAGAGGAGAAAATGACCTGACGACCCAACGTTTTTTCCTGGCCTTACAACAGGTTAAAACCAGTCTCAGCGAGTTCTCTCATCTAGCAGAGATCGATCAGCACTCCTTTATCCCTAAATTGTTGAAAGAGCACTACGAAAACATGAGCTTGGAACATGATCAAGCCTTGTACCAAAGCTACCAGCTCGCCTATCAGAAAAATCACAAAAAAGAAGACTTCTTAGCTAGCATTATTCTCAAGGCCCAAATGCTTGGCAACTATCCTGAGGTAGAGTTGACTGCTAGCCAAGAGGAACTAGATTTCCTTTATGACTACCTCTTCTCTGTTATGATCTGGGGAAATTTTGAGTTAAGCCTATTTTCACTGACCTCTCCACTTTTTTCCAGTCAGCTCTATCGACAGTACACAGAGGAATTGGTCCAACGGGAGGACTTCAAGCTTCTCCTAGACTCTTCTCTTCCTGCCCTCAACTCTATTTTTCTCAATGGTTTCTTTCTGGCCATTAGTTCAAATGAATTTGAAGATGCATCTTATTTTGATCAGTTGATCAAGGACCACTTTTACGCTGAAAACGAAGCCTACCTTCGGACGGTTTATCTCTATGCCAAAGGGGAATTTCTTTATCGAAAGGGAGAAAAAGAAACTGGT
>CAUTRO010000008.1:0-13889 GCA_963540685.1 uncultured Streptococcus sp. | reverse complement strand
TTCCAAGACTAATTATTGAGCCTAAGGTCTCAATCATTCCGAGTGCCTGAAACTGAATCGTTTCAGGCACTTTTCTCACGGCGGAAAGTTTCAGAATATAATTGAATAACTAGAACGAGTATAATTTTTAAAGAATTGATTAGATTTTATTAAAGATTCGTTTATCTACGCTCTCAACAATCCCTCGAGCAGGGATTGTTTTTTTATGAAGCAAAGAAGAGAGATTATTTGACGGCATCCCATAATTGGCGAATGGGCTTTCTTTGAATAGGATCCACAAAATGAGGGGCTATTTCGTTCAAAGATTCTAGCACAAAGGCACGCTCTGCTACATACGGATGTGGCAAGATCAAGCGAGGGCTGTAACAAATCGTGTCCTCCATATAAAGCAGATCCAAATCGATCACACGCGGCCCCCACTTGACCTCACGGACACGCCCCATTTCCTGCTCGATTGCAAGTAAGGTCTCTAATAAATCTTGCGGGGTCATCCAGGTTTCGATCTCTGCCACTTGATTCAGAAAGGCTTCCTGCTCCACCCCTCCCCAAGGCTCTGTTTCGATCCTTGTAGAAGTCTGCAGGATACGAATACCTCGATCCTTGATTTTTTCTAGCGCAGTATCTAGCTGAAGAGTTTTGTCTCCCATATTGGTACCAAGTCCAATAAAGGCCCGTCTTTTTTCTCGTTCAATCGTGACCGAACAAGTATCTAGCGGCAAAGGAACAGGAGCCCATGGTTTTTTCAACTCCAGACGGACTTTTTCTACAAAGTCATAGTTTTCAAAAATCTTTTGAAGCAATTGAAAGGCTACGGTTTCAATCAGATCGATCTTTTCTGCCTGCATCCACTCGGTAAACTGTTCTGCTAAGATCCCATAATGGATGGAAGCTTCTAAATCACCTGTGCGGGCAGCACGAGTCATCTCATAATCAACCCATAGGTCTAAGACAAATCGCTGTCCTAATTCTTTTTCCTCAGGGAAAACGCCGTGATAGGCGTATACCTGCAAATCTTTGATCCGTAATTGATCCACGATAGTCACCTCTTATAGCTAGCCATTAGTGGCCCATGAGTTTATAAGCTTCATTTTTCAAGTTTTTGTCTGTCGCCAGCAATCCACGCGCAGCAGTCGTCACTGTGGCAGTCCCAGGTTTACGGACACCACGCATGTTCATACACATATGCTCTGCTTCCACCCAGACCAGTGCCCCTTGTGCTCCTAGATATTCCATCAAGGCATCTGCGATTTCAACGGTCAAACGCTCTTGAATTTGAGGTTTTTTTGCATAGACCTCAACCGTACGGGCTAGTTTTGAAAGTCCTGCAACACGGCCGTTTGGAATATAGGCGATATGCACTTTTCCATAAAAAGGCAAGAAGTGATGCTCACACATGGAATGGAAGAAAATATCCTTCTCAACCACCATATTGTTATCAATAATTTCAAACGATTTAGCAAGGTGCTCTTCTGCCGTTTGTCCCAAGCCTGAAAAGATCTCTTGGTACATCTTTGCGATGCGGGTCGGCGTTTCTTGAAGGCCCTCACGGTTCTCGTCTTCACCGACTGCTTCGATGATCATTTTCACTGCTTCTTCAATTTTCTTTGTATCCATATCATCTCCTAATTGGATTTTTCTTTTTTTAATAAATAAGGTCGAACTTGGCTGAGAAAGTAGAGCGATCCAGTTACAAGAAGGATTTCATCGTCTTTAACTTGCCAATTTTGTAGAAACTCTTGCCAGTTAACATCTTTCAGCTGGTGTTTTCTAGCAACAGTTGCCATCTCTTCCTGAGAATAAGCTCTTGGATCGTCAAAAGTCGTGAGGATCAAGCGACTATTGTCAAGGTCCTGCCATTGAAGCACCATCTCTTCTAAGGCTTTGGTGCGGATGCAGGTAAAAAGGATGGTCTTTTTTTGTCTTGGAAAGAGATCCTGAAGACTTGCGATCAGTGGCGCTACAGCGTGAGGGTTGTGGGCCCCATCTAGCAAGATCAGAGGCTTTTGACAGATCATTTCCAGACGACCAGGCCAGACAACTTTCCACAAAGCCTCATCCACTAACTCTCTTGACAAGAGCTCACGCCCTTCTTTTTCAAAGAGCACATCGCAGATGCTGATAGCAAGGGCTGCATTTCCAGCCTGGTGATGTCCCAGGAGCGCTACTCGATAAGAGGCTTTTGCTCTTTTGGAACTTTGGTAAATAAAGGATTGGCCTGATAGATGAGAGGCTCCCAACCAAACCTGATAATCTCTGCCATAAGTAAACATTGGAGCCTGCTGACTATTCGCAATGTCTTCTATGACTTGACCTGCTTCAGGGTCTAAATCCGCTAAAAGCAGAGGAATTCCTGGCTTAATGATACCTGCCTTTTCACGAGCAATGGAAGCCAGATCCGGCCCCAGAAGGGCAACATGATCCAATCCAATCGACGTGATCGCAGTCAGCACCGGCTGACAGACATTGGTACTGTCTAATCGCCCCCCCATACCGACTTCCATGATCACATAGTCTAGCTCTTCATGAGCAAAATAATCATAGGCAATGGCCGTCATCAGCTCAAATTCCGTCAAACCTTGAAAGACAGCCGATGATTGTTCAGCTTCCAAGAGTTGTTGATAGCTATCCAGATAGGTTTGCAAGTCTTGATCTGAAATAGCTTCGCCATTGATCGTTATTTGGTCGTTGTAATGGATCAGGTAGGGAGAATTAAAAACTCCGACGCGTAAGCCTGCTTGTCTCAAGAGTTGGGATAAAATGGCAATGGTAGATCCTTTGCCATTGGTCCCTGCAATATGGATGACCCGACAGTCTAAATGAGGGTTTCCTCTCAAAGCTAAGAGAGACTCCATACGCTCCAAACCGAAATGTGGATCTTGGGACCGATAGGCTTCTAGCCAGCTAAGATCCAACTGATGTTCTTTTTTCTTCATTTACTTGTATTGTTTTAAATTAGTATCTGCTGCTTCTTGGGCTTGGAAAATAGCTTGTCCCAGACTAGCTGCCATCTTGTGAAGGGGAATATCATGCACACGCACCACTTCAACCCCTTGGCTGGCTGCAATACTGGTCAAATGGCTCGAAGCCAAGTCCCGGTTCCAAAAACCAGTCTCAGTTGTGGGATCTGTCTCAAATCCAGCTTCCTCAATAATATTGACCACAAAGCGTTTCCGAGAAACTCCAAGAAAGATTGGATAACCCTGTTGGTGAATCGTCTCAAGCTCTTGCAATAAGAGTAAGTTCTCGCGCTTGGTCAAACCAAAACCAATCCCAGGATCCAACAGGATACGATCCTTTTGGACACCAGCTGCTTTCGCTACAGCAAGCGATCGTTCAAAGAAGGTCCCCATCACGTCTTGGATGGGCTCTTGAGCCATCTGTTGAAGCTCCTGCTCTGAAAAAGCTGGTTCAAAGCCAAAACTTGGGAAAATAGTGGAACTTGGATGACTCGGTCTAGCCATAACGGGATTAAACATAAGAATCGCGCTAGCTTCATGCTGGGCGACCACAGTAGCCATCTTAGAATCTCCAAGAAAACCAGTAATGTCATTGACAATATCAGCTCCAGCCTCAAGCGCTGCGGCTGCCACTTGGGACTTCCAGGTATCTACTGAGATCAAGACATCACTTTCTTTCCGAATGGCTTCAATCACCGGAACCACACGGTCAATCTCTTCTTGAACCTCCACATAATGACTACCTGGTCTGGTTGATTCCCCTCCGATATCCAGGATCTGAGCCCCTTCTTGGATCAGCTTTCTCGCCTGTTGCAAGGCTGCATCCACACTTGTATACTTGCCGCCGTCAGAAAATGAATCCGGAGTGACATTTAAGATGCCACAAAGAAGCGTCCCTTGGGCACTCAGCCATTTCCTATCTACTCTTCTCCCCATTTTCAACTCCTTTTTCTTCAACTAGAGAGCAACGAGATGAGAAAGAGGCTAGAACAAGAGTTCAAACCTCCGAGTTAGCTCTCCCGATGGACTGCACCAGCTTTCTAGTTGCCCTTGGTCTATCGACTTTGGGTGTGCATTTAAACTTATTGGTACCTACCATTTTATCATAATTTATCCGGGAAGAAAACTCTCGATACCGGCAATAAACACAGGAGTAAGACAGCTGGAGAATAATAAGCCAACGCATTCAAGGTCATATGAAGACAGATGCTATACTCGATCCGCTTGTAGCGATAAGCCACCCAAGTTAGGATCAAGGACATTCCTCCATAAGCTACCCATTCTCCTAAAGTGCTCGGTCCATGCAAGTAGGTGAAAAAGAGTGCTCCAGCTAAGTAACCAATCGGTTCTGCCCCTCGAAAAATCAAGCGGGGTATGATGGCTCGACAGAGCAACTCCTCTAGAATCGGAGCAACAAGGACAACGACCATTCCCATGGCAAAAAAAGGAGCATGGGCTTGAAGTTCCATTAGAGCCATTTGATTTTTCGTCGTGTCACTCCCCTCCTGTTGCAATAGGGGGTAGGCTAGCATGTTATTGGCGATCAACAAGAGGAAAAAGAGGAAATTCCTCCCCAAAGCTGGCCAGGTAATCACCCGAATATCTATATTCTCTAGAGGACTCTTTTTCATGACCACATAAAAAACAAAGAGTACTACAACTGTAGCCAACAGAGCAAGGAGGGTGACGATCCACGCATCAAGCCCATTTCGAATGGAAAAGAGCATGGAAATAAGTGGCAATTGCGAAAGGAAAAACAAGGGTACAAAAAGAAGAAGCCAGAGGGCATTCCTCCATAATTGGTGCTCTCGAACAAAAGACTGTATTTTTTTCAATCAAGAACCTCTTTCTAGCATAAAATAAGAAGGTTGGGACTTCCGCCTCCAACCTATCTCGCTTTATTTCAGTCTACTTATTTTTGAAACGTTCAACATCACGCGCAATGACCAACTCTTCATCTGTTGGTACTACCAAAACTTTCACTCTCGAATCGGCTGTGGAAATATCTCCTACAGCTCCAAAGACGTTCTTTTCAGGATCGACCTTGCAACCAAACCAGCTGATGCCGTTGATAATAGACGAACGAACGTTCACTGCATTTTCACCGATTCCAGCAGTAAAGATAATAGCATCTGCACCATTCAAGACAGCCAAGTACTGACCGATATATTTTTGTAGGCGATCGATAAAGATATCATAAGCCAATTTAGCTTTTTCATCACCATTGTGCATTGCTGTGTGGATATCACGCATATCGCTAGAGGATTCTGATACCCCAAGAAGGCCTGACTCACGATTCAGGATCCGGCTGATATCTTCAGGCGTATTGAAGTCTTCTGTGTGCTCCATCAAATAAGCAATGATCGCTGGATCGAGATCTCCTGTACGTGTTCCCATCATGACCCCACCTAAAGGAGTGAAGCCCATTGAGGTATCGACAGAGATTCCTTTATCAACTGCAGTGACAGATACACCATTTCCGACGTGGCAGGTAATCAATTTCAACTCTTCCAATGGTTTCCCAAGGAGTTTCGCAGCTTCCCCAGCTACGTACTGATGGCTAGTTCCATGGGCGCCGTATTTCCGAACCTTGTTTTCTGTGTAATATTTAGTTGGAAGAGGGTAACGATAAGCTTTTTCTGGCATGGTTGTATGGAAAGAAGTATCAAATACTACAACACTGGTAATATCTGGACAAATCTCTCTAAATGCACGAATTCCAGCCGCATTTGCAGGATTGTGAAGTGGAGCTAGCAAAGATAACTCTTCCACTTTTTGAAGAACTTCATCATCTACCAAGGCAGAATCCTTGAAATATTCTCCACCCGCAACGACACGGTGACCCACCCCTGTAATCTCATCGTATGACTTGATAATATCAAAGCGAATCAAATCATCCAACAAAATTTTTACAGCTTGTGTATGGTCATGAATATCTAATACTTGTTTTTCTGAACGTCCATCAAATTTTACCGTTGAAATCGAATCTTTTAAACCAATTCGTTCAATCAATCCTTTTGCAAGAACTGTTTCTTCCGGCATTTGGTACAATTGCCATTTTAAACTAGAGCTTCCTGCATTAATAGAAATTGTTTTCGACATATATTCACCTCATTAAGCGTTTTCACTTTTTCTATTATATCAGATCTTTGATCAAATTTCACTATCCATTAACCAGTTTTGGAAACTTTCCATAAAGTGGACCACTTGATCTTGATCCTGTAGATCCGTGAAAGGATAAACAAAAGGCTGAACAGACTCTTCTTCTTGTTTTCGTAAGACGAAAATCGTCTTAGCATAGGCTGGATTTGAAAAGAGGGATTCTGGTAAGGTTAGCATGGCAAGGATCTGAGCCTTGTCTTTCAACCAAGTCTTTAAAAGATCACTCTGAGGACTCGTCAAGAGGTTATTAGGCGCTAAAAAGATGGCTACTCCTTGAGGCTTCAAGTACTTCAATGCTTGTTCCATCATGAGGTGATGGGCATAGGTATGTTCTTCTGTACTGGCTACCTGATAGCGCTGCGCAATGGTATCATCTGGATAATAACCAATTGGAAGATCGCTGACGATCAAGTCACTTTCTTTCAAAACTTGTGGACGAACCGCGTCTCCTTGCGCAAAGACAACACTAGACTCCATCACATCTGCGATACTAGCAGATAGATCAATCAAGAGGTCATCCAATTCCAATCCTAAGTAATCGATCTTGAGACGGCTGTTGTTAACAATGGTCTCAGCGAGATTCCCTGTTCCACTCCCCACTTCTAGGATATCCAGTTCTTCTTTTGAGGACAGCTGATCGATCAAAAATGTAATGATAAAGCCAATTGCATCTGGTGTAAATTGGTGATTCGCTTGTAAAGGTTCTGTTTGAGCTGCTTTCATAAAAAGGAATTGGTAGGCTCTGCGCCATTCTTCCTTACTTAAACCTAGTTCTTTTAATTTTTGGTTATTGTTTTTAACAATTTCTAGATCTGCCTTGCCCTCCAAATACATGGCATTTTGTTCAATCAAGGCATCATAAAAGTTGGTTGACAGTTCATTTTGAATACTCTGAGTATTTTCCAATAGATAAGTATAAGCTTGTTCAATTTTTTCGAAATTCATGATTTCCTCCGCACCCTATCATACCAAAAATTAGTCTTTTTCGCTATTTTCCGATGCCTCCTTCGTCTCTTTCGGCGTCTCTTCAGAAGGCTTCTCTGTATCCTTCTTCTCTTTGCCTTTCTTCGACTTCTTCTTTTCTTTTTCTGCTTTCTGACCTTCTTTTTCTTCATTTACAGGAAGGACAAACTCATAGCTTTCTCCATCCATCTCAGCTTGAGCAGAAAGAAAACCAGTGTCCTGCTTTAGCTGAACAGTTCCTGACTTTAAGTGAATCTCTGATGTCTTCTCATCACTCTTTCCTTTTTCAATAGCCAATTGTACCAAAGCATAGGCCCGAAGGCGATCTTGACTCGTCTTTAAGATCCGTTTTTCCGCGACCTGACGGTGCAGGTAGAACTGGAGCAAGAGGCTGAAAACAGCTGCCATTAGGAGAGCGTAGAGTAAGACTCCAGCCTTAACTTTTTTCATTTTGCATTGCTGGTACCACATGGTAGACATACTCCCTTTCTAAACCTTCCTCAAAATTCAAACGCAGATGAATCACATCTCCCTCCTGCCAAATCTGACTAGAGTGAACACCTGAAATCATAGGCTGATACCCCCTGCCCCTATCATCTGTTTTTCGAATATCATCTCCTTTAGACTGGCCAATAGCAATTGGTTTTTGATCCTGAATCAAGTAAATATGGTTGTTCTCCACTTTTTCAAAATGACTCCGGTCCAATTCCACCTGTAGTTGTTGCTGAAATAAGATCCATTCTTCCTGCTTTTGATGCGCTTGGTAGTCCAATTCAGCATGCAAGAGTTTGGTCAAGCCTTGAAAGACTAACACACCTCCACTCAGCACGAAGAGAGCGATCAAAGCCTCAAGCAAGGTAAAGGCCTGGACCTTCCTTTTATTCCACATGCAGCACCACCTTCCCCTGATGATAGACCGTGATTTGATGGGCATCTTTTTCGACCTGAACCTGAATGCCATTGACCTCAAGATGAGTTTGTCCGGTCTGAAGAGCCATTTGGGCGGCAGACAAGACTTCTACTTCCTTGAAATCCGCTAGTCGCTCCTTGCGCGAACGCTGGATCTCCCCTAGCAATAAGGTTGTAATCATGGCAAATAAACTCAAGGCAACTAAGGATTCTAAGAGAATACTAGCGGGAACGAATGCTCTTTTTAATTTTCCCATTTCCAAGCGAAAGCTGATAGGTCACCACTCCTCTCTGTGTTTGAAAATGCAAATTGGCCAGGGATGAATTGCCACCTGCTCGGTCCAAGCGAATCGTTTTGGGATCTTGCAGCGTGATAGAATCAGGGATTTCCACCGTCTGGTAAGGCGTTTGAATCTTCCTTGCACTCACTTCAACATCCAATTCCGTTTGCTTTGCCAGTGCTAGCTTCTGACTTTCTTGATAGAGATGTTCAAACTCTGCAAAAAAGACTTTTTCTTCCACCTGTTGAAAGCTCGTCTTGATCGATCCTGATAATCCCAGATAGATAAAACTGACGATCATCAAGGTTAGAAGGGTCTCCACCAAGGTAAAGGCCTTAATCTGCAACCGCACGAGTTTCTCCACTATTTTTCGCATAATAAGCACGATAGGATTCTGCTTGTTTGTTGGTAATATTTCCATCAGCAATCAATTTTGCTAGAGTTGCTTGGTCGTTGGTATGATTGAGTTCATACAATTCTGCCTGACTTTCGACCACCTTGACAACCGCTGCATTTCCTGTCTCTTTCACAGAATCTTTTTGTTTGGTCAAATTCGGTACAAAGAGCAATAACAATACACTGATGATCAATAAGACCACCAACATTTCAATAAGGGTAAAAGCTTTTACCTTGTATGTTTTTAATTTTTTCATAAATGAACCTCCATATTTTGATAAATCGGTAGCAACATGGCTGCATAGAGTAAGACAATCACAAGCGCTACAAAGACAAACACTAAGGGTTGTATCACATTCATGGCCTTGTGAACCCGACGAAAGAAATCTTCCCATGTTTTTTCAGCGTAGATCTCCAGTTCACTTCCGAGCTTTGATTTGACCTCACCATATTCAATCATCAGGGGCAATTCTTTTTTGAAAAAAGAATACTGGCCAACTGTATCTGAAAAAGACTGGCCACGGTCTAAAGAAAGAGCTAGATCCCTCCCAATCTCTTGAAAAAGTTGGGATTTTTGCTCCTGCATCATGGTAAAAATTTGAGACAGTTCCAATCCTTGGCCAATCAGATTGCCCCATTCTCTGGCATAATAGGCTGTCAAATACGCTTGAATCATGCCTTTCCCGAAAGGAAGATGGGACAAGCTTCTAAAAACTTTGATCTTGCTAGATTTTCGATAATAGAGAAAGCCGAATAAGACGAAAACTACCAGTCCCGCTCCTAGCGCCAAAAATAGCTGGGGAAAGGAGCTAATCAGTTGGGTACCGATATTTTGAGCATCCATTTGAGGGAGCAAGTAGTTGCGCAAGCCTAGCATAATCAGAACTAAAAACCCAAGCAAGATGAGAGGATAGGTACTCACCTCGATCAACTTTTTCTTGACCTTACGCATATTCTCCAGATAAGCACTGATTTTCTCCAAACTCAATGAAAGATTGCCATGGCGCTCAGCGAGAGAGAGTTGCGTCGTGACCGCATCTGAAAAACCGATCCCTGCCATCATCTCTGAAAAACGCCGTCCTCGAGAGAGATCCTCCCGCATCTGGGAAACCACACGACTCTCCACTAGGTGGGAGCGGTCCAAAAATTCAACAATTTCAGACAGGTGAAAGCCACTTGAGTAAAGGTTCAAAAACAATTCAATGATTTGCTTTTGTTTAGTGGTAGATAATTTTTTCGGCTTGTGCCTGAACCAGCTGGATATATCCCGATTGAGCCAAGAGATCCATTTGTTGGTTCCAGCGGCTGGCTGAATGTTCTTGGTAGTTTTCTGTTGCAAAATCGACAACCCCTCCTCCTGCAATTAATCGTTGGTAACAAATACCTTGTAAAACAATCTTGAGCTCTTCCTCACTGACCCCTAGCTCTAAGAGACGTTCATAAACTCCTCTAACGCTTTTGGCATGAATGGTGGAAAAGACCGTAACCCCTGTCAAACTAGCCCGTACCACTGCACGAGCTGTTTCCTTATCTCGGATTTCCCCAATGATGAGAAGGTCCGGCCGATGACGTAAGGAGAGTTTGATCAGGTTGTCATAGGTCATGCCGATCTGGTCGTTCAGCTGAAGCTGTAACATATTATCCTGCTTGATCTCGACAGGATCCTCAATGGACATGACTTGCTGGTCCGCAAAGCGCTCTTGTGCCAAAGCATGCATGAGAGTGGTCTTTCCCGAACCAACAGGGCCCGCAAAAAGATAGAGCCCACGACCAGCTAATTTCTTCTTCAACTCAGGTAGTTGATCAAACCAAAAACGCAATTCGCGTTCCTCATCATGCAAGAGTCGAATGACCAAGCTTTCATAACCGCGATAATCCCCTACCGTCGACAAGCGGATTGAGATCACTGCATCCTCTAATGGGTAATCACACGATCCTAGCTGACTGCGCCTTTTTTCTCCCACATTCATGCCTGCTACGAACTTAAAGTGGCTAATGATAGCCGTCATCTCCTCAAAAGGGAAAGCCTGCACAAAGCGTCGCTCATCCCCTACCCTCATAAAGACTTGGTACTCCTCCCTCCGAGGGATGAAGTAGATATCCTGAGCCTCTTCATGTTTGCCCATACGGATCAATTGTTTAGCGATTTCTTGAACCATAATTCCTCCTCTCACTTATACTATTCGAAAAAGAAAAGAAAAAAAGAAGACTTTCTAGATCGCTCTAAAAAATCTTCTACTTGTAGCTTATGACAGGGTTGTCCCTTTTTTTGAATCGAGTGTATATTGACAAGAGCGGTGTTTCCGACTTCCTTTTTCCTTTTCGTAACCTGGACGGAGCTTGCTTTTAGGAATTTTTTGTTCATCCTCCAAGAGAACGATCGAATGGAATAACTGAACATCTTCATTGCAGTCCTCACACCATTCTTGTTCTTTGGAATCCCAAAAGATCGTCATCAGATCACTCCTACTCTTGTAACTAGGAAAGTGCTTATTTAACTCCAACCACTTTTTCTTGTAGAATTTAAGCGCCAGGTAATAGTCGTCAAAAGTTTGACTACTGACGATATCTTCTTCCCAACCATCTAAGAACCACCAGGGTTCACAATCTCCGTACATTTCAATCACTCGATACATAAACTCTTCCATCCTTTGTATTCTCTATTATATAGAAAATCATTTGAGAATAAAAGTTTTCTGCTCATAACATGTTTTATCAGATATTTTTCAGAGGTTTTTCTCTATATTTTCCCAAAAATAGACTATACTTTTTCTTTAGGTTCCATTTTTCGAGAATAGCAAAAAGAGAATCCAAACAAAATGGTCAGACCATCTTGCGGGACTCTCTCATTTAAGTCTTTAGAACAATTCAAGCGCAATCATGGTTGTCATGGTTGCATCGTAATAGTTGTTCAGAGGCAAATCTTGGGTGAAGATATACTTATTCTGTTGCACCAACTTCAAATAACCTTTTTCATGATCAGATGCATAGACAATCGGTGCCAAAAAACTTGCTGCCTGATGATTGTTCAAGGCATTCCCTTTCAAATCATAACCCGCATACAGGTTTCTTTGGCTCTTGAAAAAGTTTAACATCTTTTTCACCAGTTTTTGACTAGTTGCGTCCTTGCTTTGAACAAGGTTGTATGGAAGGCGACATGCATTATAAGAGTATGCCCCATCATACTTGGATTCAATTGTATTAGGTTCCGCTACGCGAGTGCCTTGCTCATCAACCCAGATAAAATCAGGCAATAGGCCAGTTTTTGTTTGGGAACTAATTGTTTCTAATTGTTGCAACATCTTCTCTTTGATATCCAACCACTTCGAATCTTTTGTCACTTCATAAAAGATTTGGAATTGCGCAGGCAATGTATCAGATGTCCGCATCAAATGGTAAAATTCCGAATTCTGATTGGCCCAATTCCCCACTGTCAATACACCGGTTTCTTCATTGTAGTTGTAAGTGAGGATATCTTCTAGAATCGCTTTGGCTTGAGCTTGGTATTCTTTCGCTTGCTTTGGCCATTGCTGAGCAGCTTCTAACAAGGCATAGGCAATGTAAAGATCCCCATCTGTAGCGTTATGATCCTCAGCCTTTGCTTTTCCATTTTTGATGGTTTGTTTCCAAGACATCAACTGGGTGCCTTCTAAGCGATGGTTTAGATAATATTGGTAGAGTCGATCAAAGTCTTCTTGTTGGGCTTGCCCTTTTCTGGCAGCCGCAACTGTAATGATCATCCCATAACTTTGCCCTTCAGATAAGACCACTGATTGATTGCTATCATTGGTTGTCCGAACATAGGACTCTTTCCCCTTTGAAACAACAAAATGCTCACTCCACTGACGATAAATTCGGTTTCTCATTTCCACCTTACTTCTCGTTCTTGCTAAAAACAAGGTCAAACAGAAAATGCAAAGGATGACTAGAAACCATACATATCTCATCTTTTTCGTTTTCATATTTTCTCCTATCCTGCGAATCGTTTTGTTTTAACCCATTTGGTTTCTTTACGGTGCAATAGTTTATCCATCACAATAGAGGAGATGGCATCAATTGACACAATGATAAACAGTTGAGAATAGGTGAAGTAGGCAGCCAAGGCCAACCAAATTTGCTTGGTAGTGGCTTGGCCAAACTGTGAAGCGAGAGCTACATTAATCTGAAGCAAGTAGAGCCCAATCATCAAGATCCAATTGAACAACATCAATTGTGCAATATAGATATTATCAGCATCAAAAGCAAACGGAATGTGAACACCCGGCACTACTGTATGGAGACACATGGCGAGAATGTTGGCAAAAAAGATCAAATCAGATAAGACGATCGCCGCATTAAACCAGAAGAAGATACAAGAATAGTTGGTCACTTCCAACTTCACGCGCCAATTTCCCTTACCAAACAAATGCTTGAAATTAGAAAGAACCACTTCATAGTTTCCTTTGGCCCAACGTTTCCGCTGCATATAATAAGACTTCAGAGTTTCTGGTTCCTGTTGGAAAGCTTCTGAATTATAGGCCAGAGCGATCAATTTCCCACTTTGCATAATCTTGAAGGAAATATCGGTGTCCTCTGTCAAGGCACCATTTTTCCAGCCCCCTATACTCTTTACAAAGTCTGTTTGGATGATAAAGTTGGTTCCTGGGATCCGTCCAATCTTAAAGAGATGCCACATCCCCACGTGATGCACCCGTTGGGTCACAACAATTTCTTGGTTGATACAACGGGTCAAGAAGTTTTGATCTGCATTGCGCGTTTTGTTCCGACCGAAAGAGGCCACATGACGTTCTGGATCTTTCAGGACTTCTTTCACAAGGAAATAAAGAGCATTCTCTTCAGGCATGGCATCCGCATCGTAGACACAGATATAATCCCCAGTTGCCATTTTCAAAGCGTCATTCAGAACACCGGCTTTCCCACCTGTCCCACTTCGATTGATAATGGTCAAATCACGTCCGGCATACTCTGGTAATGCTTTAACCGCTAGACATTCTTCATAGGTACGATCAGAACAATTATCCGCAAATAGCAGTAATTCTACACGATCATGTGGATAGTTCATATCAAGGATCGCTTTGGCTGTTTGTGCGATGACCACATCTTCATTATGGGCGGGTACAACGATCGTCACTTTTGGATAATAAGGAAGCGGATGCGTATTGACACGAAAATCACTGTGTTTAAACCAAAAATGAACAGCTGAAAAGAGGATGACCAAGCC
>CAUTRO010000007.1:0-14414 GCA_963540685.1 uncultured Streptococcus sp. | reverse complement strand
AAAGAGTAGATGTCAATGTAAAGTGTGCAAATGGCACTTGGTAGCTACGGCTTGAACGAACGAGCCAGCTTTGGTCAGTCAACCATGCATTTGGAATGGTTTCTTGTTGGTTGTTTTTAAGGACTTGTTGGAACAAACCAAAGTGGTAGTTCAAACCAACCCCATCCCCTGTCAAACCAAGGCTTGAGATAGAATCGATAAAGCAGGCTGCCAAACGTCCCAAACCACCGTTACCAAGTGATGGTTCCAATTCCACTTCTTCGATTTCGATCAACTCTTTACCTGCATCAGCAAGTTCTTTCTTAACATCGTCATAAAGACCAAGGTTAATCAAGTTGTTAGACAAGAGTTTACCAATCAAGAACTCAGCTGAGATATAGTAAACTTTTTTCTTACCAGTATTTAATTTCTTTTGGGCGCTTGCTTGCTTAGTGTAGTTAAGCAAGGCAAGGTACAATTCTTCATTTGAACATTCTGCAATTGTTTTTTGTTGATGATCAATCACATATTTTTGTAATGATTCCATTTTTTTAGAGTCTCCTTGTGTTTTGATGAGTAGGGAAAGATTAGTTTTCTGCTTTTTTCGCTTCTTCTTTCACCAAGTCCGTATTTTCACGGCGATAGATGGTTGTAAAATCAAGCAATTCTTGCTCAACAGCTGGTGTCAATTGGTCGGCTGTCATCCGCCATGCCCAGTTTCCACCAAGAGTAGATGGGAAGTTCATCCGAGCTGAACCATCCAACTCCAACAAATCTTGCATAGTAGCGATGGCCATAAAGCTAACAGAAGCAAAGACCGTACGAAGCATAGCATGTGGAACAGATTCGTATTCTTTGCGATTGGTGTAACGTGCAAGATACTCACGAGTTGGATCGTCAATCTCATTGCGGTACCATCCAAGAACCGTATTGTTATCATGCGTTCCTGTATACATGACAGAGTTATTTGGCGCCAAGTGAGGGCTATCGATACTTTCATCGTCAGGATTGAAGGCAAATTGAAGGATTTTCATTCCTGGGAATCCTGTACGCTCACGAAGTTCGATGACTTCGTCTGTCATAAAGCCAAGGTCTTCTGCGATGATGTTCAAGTCACCAAGTTCTTCCTTCACAACGGCAAAGAGTTTGTAGCCAGGGCCTTTGACCCATTTACCTGGTGCTGCTGTATCAGAACCAGCTGGGATTTCCCAGTAAGACTCAAATCCACGGAAATGGTCAATCCGAACGATATCGTAGATCTTGAAGCTTTCACGCAAGCGTTCAACCCACCATTTATAACCGTCTTTATCCATGGCTTCCCAGTCGTAGATTGGGTTCCCCCAAAGTTGACCAGTTGCTGAGAATTCATCTGGTGGGCAACCTGCGATGCAAGTTGCTTTCCCATTTTCATCAGTTTTAAAGAGGTGTGGATTTGCCCACATATCACTTGAATCTTCCGCTACATAGATTGGCATGTCTCCGACGATTTCGATGTGGTTGTCGTTGGCATAAGCTTTCAAAGTCAACCATTGTTGGAAGAAGAAGAATTGAGTCACACGATGGTAGGTCAATTTGTCAGCTAATTCTTTGCGGTAGTGCGCCAAGGCTTCAGGTTGACGAGCGCGAATCGCTGCATCTGGCCACTCTGTCCATGCTTTCAAATCAAAGTGTTCTTTAATCGCCATGTATTCAGCGAACAATTCCAACCAAGAAGCATTTGCTTCGCAAAAATCTTGAAATTCTTGTTGATCACTGGATTTCAAAAAGTTGGCAACTGCTTTTTCCAGCAGTGGTCGACGTTGTTCGAAGATCTTCGCGTAGTCTACTTCTGTTGGATCTTGGCCAAAATCAACACCTTCTACATCAGAGGCATCCAAGAGCCCTTGCTCGATCAAAAGATCGAAATCAATAAAGTGGGGGTTGCCTGCAAAAGCCGAGAAGGATTGGTAAGGAGAATCACCGTAGCTTGTTGTTCCGAGAGGCAAAATTTGCCAATACCGTTGCTTGGTACGAACGAGGAAATCCACAAAATCGTAGGCTGCTTGGCCAAACGAACCGATTCCATACTTCCCAGGCAAGGATGAAATGTGCATCAAGACACCGCTTTGGCGTTTTTTCATTGAGGGTACCACCTTTAGTTTAATATTTTTTGTTTCAAAGAAAAATAGATGAACCTTCTACACTGTTTCTGATCCCACTTTAACCCTCAGATAGAATAGAAGAAGGACAGTCATCAGACATAGAACTGTATTTAACCTATTTATAAATGACCCTAGATCATCTTTATGCAACGTTTAGGGAAAACGTTTGCGTTACTTATCCATTATAAAGGATTCATTTGGTTTATGCAAGAGGTTTCCTAAACTTTTATGATTTTTTCTGCAGGTTAACCCCATGCCTAGTTTATCCCTTTCTCATTTGATTGTCAACTATTTGTGTGTATATAATAGAAGATAAAAAAATTTAAAAAATTTTTCAAAAAGAACTTGCAAACGTTTTCTCCTTGTGATATACTATTTGTGTTAAGGAAAACGTTTGTCTAAAACGTTTTCAACTAATAATCTTATTTTTATTCTTTAGGAGGAATAAATCATGAAACGCACAATTCTTCGAAGTGCAGCTGTACTTGGTACAGTCGGATTCGCATCACTTCTTTTGGTAGCTTGTGGAAGCAAAAATGAAGATTCTTCTTCTGCTAATAACGAGTTGACCGTCTACGTTGATAATGGTTACAAATCTTACATGGAAGAAGCTGCAGAAGCTTTTGAAAAAGAAAGTGGTACAAAAGTAACTATCAAGACTGGTGACGCTCTTAGTGGTTTGGACAACTTGTCTCTTGACAACCAATCTGGTAAAGCTCCAGACGTTATGATGGCACCATACGACCGCGTAGGTGGTCTTGGTAGCGATGGGCAATTGGCTGAAGTTGAATTGAACAAAGACAGTAAGACTGACAAAACAACTGAAGCACTTGTAACAAACGGTGGTAAAGTATATGGAGCACCAGCAGTTATCGAAACATTGGTTCTTTACTACAACAAAGACCTCATTCAAGAAGCTCCAAAAACGTTTGGTGAACTTGAAGAGTTAGCAAAAGACAGCAAGTATGACTTCGCTGGTGAAGATGGTAAAAATACTGCCTTCCTTGCTGACTGGTTAAACTTCTACTATGCATACGGACTCCTTTCAGGTAATGGTGGTTATGTCTTCGGTAATGATGGTACAGATCCATCAGACATTGGTTTGAACAACCAAGGCTCCATCGACGGTATCGAATATGCAAAAACTTGGTACGCTAAATGGCCTAAAGGATTGCAAGACACTACAGCTGCTGCAAACTTCATTCAAACTCAATTCCAAGAAGGTAAGACTGCTGCCATCATTGATGGACCATGGAAAGCATCTTCATTTAAGGAAGCAAAAGTAAACTACGGTGTAGCAACAATCCCTACCCTTCCAAACGGAAATTCATACTCTGCCTTCGGTGGTGGTAAAGCTTGGGTTATCCCTGCAGGTGCTAACAATCCTGAAGCAGCTCAAAAATTTGTTGACTTCTTGACTACAACTGATCAACAAAAAGCCTTCTACGATAAGACTAACGAAGTGCCAGCTAACACAGAAGCTCGTGAATACGCTGTTGGTAAAAACGATGAGTTGACAACTGCCGTTGTTAAACAGTTTGAAAATGCACAACCAATGCCAAACATCTCTGAAATGAGTACTGTTTGGGATCCAGCTGCAACTATGCTCTTCGATGCTGTAAGTGGTAAGAAATCTGCTAAAGATGCTGCTGACGATGCTGTTAAATTAATCAAAGAAACTATCGAACAAAAATTCGGTGGCAAATAAAACAGTTCCCAAGGGGCTGGGAATCTTTCCCAGCCTTTCGCTGTGATGTGGCTTCTGGTCACTCACATATAAGGAGTCGATATGGAAACACAACAAAATCCAAAAAAGGCAATGTGGTTATCCCTCATTCCTGGCTTGGGACAAATCTATAACAAGCAGAAAGCAAAAGGATACATCTTTCTCGGTGTGACACTTGTCTTTCTCGCTTACTTTTTCGGGCTTGGTTTAGAGGAGTTGTCTAAACTACTTACCCTCGGTACCGTCCGTGGACAAGATAACTCTCTTTTTATCTTAATCCGTGGTGCCTTCCACTTAATTATCACCGTCGTTTATTTGATGTTCTACGCTCTGAATATCAAAGATGCGGGTACTGTAGCCAAACGGATTAATAATGGCATTCGAGTACCGAAGACCCTAAAAGAGATGGTGAATGCTATCTATGAAAATGGCTTCCCATATCTCTTGATCATCCCTTCTTATATTGCCATGACCTTTGCAATCATCTTCCCCGTTTTGGTTACCCTGATGATTGCCTTTACCAACTACGACTTTAAGCATACAGCTCGCTTTACACTCCTTGATTGGATCGGACTTCAAAACTTCACCAACATGTGGACCTTGAGTACCTTCCGTTCTGCCTTTACATCTGTATTGGGCTGGACCTTGATCTGGGCCCTGGCAGCTTCAACACTTCAAATCGTTCTTGGTATTCTAACTGCCATCATTGCCAATCAACCATTCATTAAAGGAAAACGCATCTTCGGTGTCATCTTCCTTCTTCCGTGGGCGGTTCCTGCCTTCATCACTATCCTGACCTTCTCAAACATGTTCAACGATAGTATCGGAGCAATCAATGCGCAAGTCCTTCCTCTCTTTGCGAAGATTTTCCCATTCTTAGATGGGGTTCTCATTCCTTGGAAAACGGACCCTACCTGGACAAAAATTGCTTTGATTATGATGCAAGGTTGGCTCGGTTTCCCATACATTTACGTCTTGACACTGGGAATCTTGCAATCTATTCCAAACGATCTTTATGAAGCAGCCTATATTGATGGGGCAAACGCTTGGCAAAAATTCCGCAACATTACCTTCCCAATGATTTTGGCTGTTGCGGCACCAACGCTCATTAGCCAATACACCTTCAATTTTAACAACTTCTCTATTATCTACCTCTTTAACGGTGGTGGCCCTGGATCTGTTGGAGGAAATGCTGGCTCGACAGACATCTTGATTTCTTGGATCTATAAATTGACAACGAACTCATCGCCTCAATACTCAATGGCTGCTGCGGTTACGTTGATTATCTCTCTGATTGTGATCTCGATCTCGATGATTGCCTTCAAGAAACTGCACGCATTTGATATGGAGGATGTGTAAAATGAAAAATTCAGTTCAATTTAAACGCCGCCTTAATCATTTCTTGACTTACCTCTACTTGGTTGTCCTATCCATCGTCATCATCTATCCCTTGTTGATCACGGTACTCTCAGCCTTCAAAACTGGTAATGTCAGTGCCTTTACGCTTGATTTCAGTGGCAGTCTCAGCTTTGATAACTTCCAAAAACTCTTTACAGATACCCTATATGGGACTTGGTATCTCAACACCTTAATTATCGCCATTATTACCATGGTTGCTCAAACATCTATCGTTACCTTGGCAGGGTATGCCTACAGCCGCTACAACTTCTTGGCTCGTAAGCAGAGTTTGGTCTTCTTCTTGATTATCCAAATGGTACCTACTATGGCTGCTTTGACTGCCTTCTTCGTTATGGCCTTGATGTTGAACGCCTTGAACCAACCTTGGTTCTTGATCTTCCTTTATGTTGGTGGTGGTATTCCAATGAATGCCTGGTTGATGAAGGGATACTTCGATACAGTCCCAATTTCCCTAGATGAATCTGCGAAATTGGATGGCGCTGGACACTTCCGTCGCTTCTGGCAAATCGTCCTTCCATTGGTTCGCCCAATGATTGCGGTTCAAGCGCTTTGGGCCTTCATGGGACCTTTTGGAGACTTCATCTTGTCTAAATTCTTGCTTCGCGATGAAATCAATTACACGGTAGCTGTTGGTCTTCAAACCTTTATCAACGACCAAAAAAATCAAAAGATTGCCTTCTTTGCGGCAGGTTCGATTCTGATTGCAGTCCCAATCTGTGTTCTGTTCTTCTTCCTCCAAAAGAACTTTGTTTCAGGCTTGACAGCCGGTGGGGATAAAGGATAAAATAGAGCCTTATTTCAAACATATTTTATTTTTAAGTAGAGGGTAGTATGGTGGATGCCTTACTACCCTTCGTTAAGAATAAAATTCGCATTAGAGATTCTCTTTTTCTATCTCTAGTCCCTTTATTTTTAGAAAGGTCATCTTATGCCCTATCCTTTTAATTATTTCGCAAGTATCTTCAATTTCCGCTCTTCTTTTGCAAACCGCAAAAAACTGAGCTGGTTCCAAATGATTTTTACTTCTTTCTTTCTAATCTCTATCACACTATTACCTGTGGCTCTGCAAAATGCTCAACTCAAAACCTATCCTTTGACAACCTTTGTCAGCGATGTGTTTGATCCTTTATCAACAGACGTCATGAAAGATATCCAAGAACACGTCGTGATAAAAGACCAAGAGCTCACCTATACAGGAACTAGCCCTGTACACAAAACTTCAAAAGGACAGGTGATCTTAGGCCAAGAAGCAAAGGCTAGCGAAGGCAAGGAGTTAACACTCCATTTTGATCGCAAACAATTGATCATTTCAAAAGAGAATAAAGAACTCGCTACAGTCTCATACCAGGCGATCAATCAAGAGAGCCTCCGGGATAAAAAAAGCTTCACTCAAGCTATCTCTAGCGATTGGTTCCGCGACAATCGACTTCCTGTCAGTCTCTTTCTCGTGATTTTCTCTGGCTTCTTATCGACCGTCAATTATCTGATTCTCATCCTAGGGGCCTCTTTCTTCCTCTACTTAACACGAAAATCTCGACTCTTTTCACTACAAACTTTCAAGGAATGTTTCAATTGTATTCTGAATTGCTTAGGACTCCCCATTTTACTAAGTGTCCTCGTCAGTTTACTATTCCGTCAAGTCTTTACTACGACGATCATGATCCAAAATGTCTTATTTGTACTCTATCTTGCCATGGTATTTTATAAGACCCACTTCCGTGATCCAGACTATCACCGCTAGGAGGTTTTTTCATGCGTGTTACCATCAAAGATGTGGCGAAACTCGCTGGCGTCGCGCCTTCTACTGTCACGCGCGTCATCCAAAATAAATCCACGATTAGTGATGAGACAAAAAAACGAGTCCGCAAAGCCATGATCGAGCTGGACTATCATCCCAATCTTAACGCTCGCAGTCTCGTCAGCCAATCTAGTCAGGTCATTGCTTTAGTCCTTCCAATCGATAGTGACGTTTTCTACCAGAATCCTTTCTTTCCAACTGTTTTAAGAGGGATTACCCAGATTGCTTCAGACAATGATTATGCCATCCAAATCTGTACAGGTCAAAATGAAGAGCGACGACTCGACAACCTCAAGCAACTCATCTATGGAAATCGTGTAGATGGTTTGATTTTCCTTTATTCCAACCCGGATGATCCTCTTGTTGACTTTGCGATCAAAGATAAGTTCCCTTTCCTCATCCTTGGAAAAGCAACTTCTCCTTTTGTATCACTAGTCGATAATGATAATATTAAGGCCGCATTTGATGCGACGGATTATTTCATTCGACAAAACTACCGGAAAATTGCTTTTATCGGGGGAAACAAAGAACTATTTGTATCTCAAGACCGTTACCAAGGTTATAAAGAAGCCCTTGACAAAGCAGGGATCCCTCTGGACAAAAAACTGGTTCATTTTTCATTTGGCTTTATGTTAGAAGATAATTCTTATCAATTGATGGAGAGTCTTCCCTTAGCAGAACTAGATGCCATTATGACAACCGATATTCTTGTTGCCGAAGGAGTTCGCCAGTATTTGCAAGAGCACCAGCTGACGATCCCGATTATTTCCTTTGATTCGATTAAGCCACGTCTAGATATTGAAGCCTATATTGATATCAATGCGGTGGAACTTGGACGCGAATCTGTTCGAACGATGCTTCAAATTATCAAGGATCACAAAGAAGGAAAAACTGTCTGCTACCGTCAATTGATCGACCATACCATTACGAAACTATAGGAGTCTTTATGTCTACATTTACTGCTTATTTAGACGATCAAGATCTGATTCGTATCCACAAAGGAGAGGAGCACATCCTTCCTTTTTATTTGGAAACAAATCAAGGTCACCTCGCCTTAATCCCTGTGAAAACATCTAGTGATGTACCTGACACAGGAGAATTTTTCTTAAGCCCTATTCCGCTTGAACTTGGAGAAGAGTACACCATCTACGATTCTGCTGGAAACTCTTCTATCCTCCACTATCGCCAAATCGTTCGCAAACCTATTTTTGATCAAACCTTCACTTATTCTGGGGATGATCTAGGAAGTTTCTATACACCGAGTCAGACGCAATTTAAATTCTGGGCTCCGATTTCGCAAGATGTGACCCTCCATATCGAGAATCACATTTATCCAATGAATCGTACAGAAAATGGGGTCTGGGAACTCTTACTGAAAGGAGACTGGGAAGGAGCTGCCTACCACTACGAATTCCGTGTCAATGGCCTAGAACGTCGCATTCACGATCCCTATGCACTTTCTTCCTTAGCCAACTCTGGAGATAGCTTGGTCATTGACCGTAAGAAGATCACACGTCCTATCACACGCGCTGTTAGTCAAGTAGACCCAACAGAAGCGATCATCTACGAGATGAGTGTTCGTGATTTCTCTGCCCAAAAAGAGGCTGGCTTTAAACATCCTGGCAAGTTTACAGCCCTGACCGAATCTCCTCAACTCAATGGTCAGACACTTGGATTTGATTACCTTCGCCATCTTGGCGTCACTCACGTGCAGCTGCTACCCGTCTATGATTTCGGTAGTGTCGATGAAGAGGATCAATGGAAAGCCTACAACTGGGGCTATGATCCTGTCCAGTACAATGTGCCTGAAGGAAGCTACGCGAGTGATCCTAACCATCCTTATGCACGAATCCTGGAGCTTCAAGATGCCATCGCTACCTATCACCAAGCCAACCTCAGTGTCATCATGGATGTCGTCTACAACCATGTTTACAAGGCAGATGAGTACGCTTTTGAACAGATTGTACCAGGTTATTTTTATCGTTACAATGCAGACGGAGAGCGTACCAATGGGACCTTCTGTGGCAATGATGTAGCTAGTGAACGAGCTATGGTTCGGCGTTATATCAAACAGTCCCTCAAACAATGGGTAGAGCTATACGGCTTTGATGGTTTTCGCTTTGACCTGATGGGGATTTTGGATATTCAAACCATGACAGAGATTGCAGAGGAACTCCGAAGCCTCTATCCCAACATCTACCTCTATGGAGAAGGTTGGAAAATGGATACAGGCCTCTCTGAAGACCAGCTGGCTCATCAGTACAAAGCAAAAGCATTGCCAGACTTTGGCTTTTTCAGTGATAATTTCCGGGATACAATCAAGAGAACCCTCTTAGCCGGTCACCGTCGTGACAGTCAGCATCCAGCCAATGATTTCGCTAACATTCTAACAGCAAATGTCGGAAAGGTGGGACCTGCTCATTTCACCCAACCCCAACAAGCTATTCAGTACGTCGAATGTCATGATAACGCAACTGTTTTTGATTATTTCCAACTTGAAAAGGAAGAGATTCGTCTAGAGGAGAGAAAAGCTCTCTCACGACTAGCTCTTCATTTAGTGTTACTAGCTCAAGGAGTCCCTTTTATCCATGCTGGTCAAGAATTTTATCGCACAAAAGGGCTCGAAGAAAACTCCTATAACCTGCCAGATAATCTCAACCAACTGGACTGGACATCCCTTTCAAAATGCAAAGAAGAAATTGCTTTTCTAAAAGAATTGATTGCTTACCGCAAATCGCAGCCACTCCTTCGTTTGAGAAAAGGGCAAGAGATTCGAGACTACTGTGATCTTAAATGGTTGTCTGATCATCATTTTATCTATACCATTGAAAAAGATCGCAAGAAAATAACCATTCTCGTCAATATCGGCGATCAAGAAATGACCTATCATCAGCCGAACGATAGTCAACTGCTATTTGCCTATCCTCAAGCCAAGCTCCAAACGTCTATTCCTAAAGGGAAAGAACTTTCTCTTTCTGCCCATAGTTGGATCTTACTCTACGAAGGCGATTAAACAAAACAAGGCCACCACAAAATGTGGAGCCTTATTTTTATTCTTCCGTTTCCACAAAGTATCCAATAATATGAACGTTTTCTGAAATGGTGATAAAAGCCCGAGGATCAGCTTTTTTCATAATATATTTAAATTCATTGAACTCTGCACGCGTAATAACTGTCAACAGAACCGCTTTTTCTTGATGGTTATAGGTTCCTTCTGCATTGTGGATAATTGTTGCTCCTCGATTCAATTTTTTATGAATCTTTTCAATAATAGCATCTGGATGGCTCGTCACAATCATGGCCTGCATGCGCTTTTGCTTAGTGAAAACAGCATCGGTTACGCGACTGGATACAAAGATGGTAATCATAGAGTAAAGAGCATACTTCCAACCAAAGGTCAAACCGGCAATCAACATGATGGTCCCATTGACAAAAAAGGAGATGTTCCCAACATTCTTCCCAGTGCGTTTTCGAATCGTCAAACTGACAATATCCGTTCCCCCACTAGAGATATTGTTCCGAAGGGCAAAACCAATCCCTGTCCCCATGACAACCCCACCAAATAGAGCATTCATAATCGGATCATTGGTCAAAGTGACCACGGGTACAAGCTGAATAAAGAGGGAACTCATCGAAACCGTAATAAAGGTAAAGATGGTAAATTTATGGCCGATTTGATACCATGCCACAATCATCAAGGGAATATTAATGGCATAAAAGGTTAAGGAGACCGGAATCGTAAATCCAATAAAGCGTTGACTTAAGACAGATAAAATCTGAGCTAGCCCTGTAGCGCCACTGGAGTATACATGTCCTGGTTGGAAGAAAAAATTGACAGCAATTGCCGATAGGAACCCATACAGCAAGGATGCTGATACTTTTTCATCGTATTTCTCTCGAGAGATACTCTTCATCACGCGCAATAATTTAATGTTATAAGCTAGTCGCCGTACATGATAGCGAAATAACTTATGAAAGCGAGTTTTTTTCATTTTCAATCCATTGATTAGAAGAAAAGGAAAATCTTAGAGCAACTAATTTCAAAACTTTCCTTTTTCAATCTTGTCCTATTCCTGATCTGCTACTTCTAATTGAAGCTGTAACTCTTCTAATTGTTTTTCAGAAACGACAGATGGAGCTTGTGTCATTGGATCTGTCGCTTTGTTATTCTTAGGAAAGGCAATGACTTCCCGAATATTGTCTTCACCTGCTAGAAGCATCACGAAGCGGTCCAAGCCAATCGCCAATCCGCCATGGGGTGGGAAACCGTAATCCATGGCTTCCAACAAGAACCCAAATTGTTCATTTGCAGCTTCTTCTGTAAATCCAAGGGCCTTGAACATCCGTTCTTGCAAGTCTTTATGATTAATCCGAAGGCTTCCTCCACCTAATTCATAGCCATTTAAAACGATATCATAGGCAATGGCACGAACTTTTGAAAGATCGCCTTCCAATTCATGCTCAGTTTCAGCTTGTGGAAGTGTAAAAGGATGGTGGGCAGACATATAACGGCCTTCTTCTTCAGACCATTCAAACATTGGCCAATCCACTACCCACAAAAAGTTGTATTGATTGTTGTCAATCAAGTCAAGCTCTTTAGCCAAACGAACACGCAACGCACCAAGCGTTGCATTAGCTACTTCAAGCGTATCTGCTACAAAGAGAACTAAATCTTTGTCTTCTAACTGTAAAGTAGCTGTCAAGTCACTTGTCAAGTCTGTCAAGAACTTCGCAACAGGACCGTTCAAAGCACCCTCAGAATATTTCACCCAAGCAAGACCTTTTGCACCGTATTGCTTCGCGACCTCTGTCAATTTATCAATATCTTTACGAGAATACTGATCCGCCGCACCTTTGACAACAATCGCTTTAACTGCAGGAGCTTCTGAAAAGACTTTAAAGTCCACACCCTTGACAAGCTCTGTCAAGTCTTGTAGCAACATCTCAAAGCGCGTATCTGGTTTATCCGAACCATACAAGGCCATTGCATCGTCATAATTCATCCGTGGGAATGGAAGTGTTACCTCGATTCCCTTGGTTTCTTTCATCACACGGGCAATCAAACCTTCTGTAATATCTTGGATTTCTTGATCACTCAAGAAAGAAGTTTCCAAATCGACCTGTGTAAACTCAGGTTGACGATCTCCCCGTAAATCTTCATCACGGAAACACTTCACGATTTGATAATAACGATCAAATCCAGCATTCATTAACAATTGTTTTGTAATCTGAGGACTTTGTGGAAGTGCATAAAAATGCCCCTTGTTGACGCGAGAAGGAACCAAGTAATCTCGCGCTCCTTCCGGAGTTGATTTAGAAAGAAATGGTGTTTCAACATCAATAAACTCTAACTCATCTAAGTAATTGCGGATCGAATGGGTCACTTTCGCACGGAGTTTGAGATTTTCTAACATTTCAGGACGACGAAGATCTAAGTAACGGTAACGAAGACGAGTGTCATCATTGACTTCAATTCCATCCTTGATTTCAAACGGAGTTGTTTTGGCAGTATTAAGAACCGTAATAGCTTCCACCTTTAGTTCTACTGCACCTGTTGGCAAGTTTGGGTTGGCTTGTTCACGAGCTTCCACAAGACCTGTTACTTCCAGAACATATTCACTACGGATACTTTCAGCCGTTGCCATTACTTCTGAACTAACTGTCTCAGGATTGATCACCAATTGCATGATTCCTTCGCGGTCGCGTAAATCGATAAAGATCAAACCACCTAAATCACGACGACGACTAACCCATCCTTTCAAAGTAATGTGAGTTCCAACGTGTTCTTCACGAACACGTCCAGCATACATTGAACGTTTCATTTCTCATTTATCTCCAAACTAATATTCTTCCTTCTATTTTACCATAAAGACCCGCAGAAAGCGGCCTTTAGCTCAACTTTTTCAGAAGCTGAGCAATTCAGTTTTTATGAAGGTCATTCCCTCCCTTTTTGGGATCATCATAAAGAGTTGGCGCCAGCATTTTCATCAACATCGCTGTCCCAAATCTCAAAAAAGCTGCTGCTAAGCCAAAAATAGGGGATAAGTATCGAAAAAAGAAATCCCCTCTGATCATGTAAGTAAGTACACCTACAATCAGAAAAATGCCAATTCCCTGAACGATCGCGTAAAACCAAATCTTTCTCACACTTGTTCTCCTTTGTTCATTCTTTCTCACAAATCCACTGATTTATCCACTGCTTTCTATGAGTTATCCACAAAAATGTGGATAACTTCCTTCCATTTTCCCCTCAAAATAGGAGGAAACAACAGCATCAGGACTTGTTTTCATCATTTTACACCTAAGTTTCCCACAGCTTGTGGATAACTCTCTAGTTTCCTTGTGACTTTCCGAGCACCATACTCATAAATCAAGGAGCCAGGATTCGATCCTGCCTCCTTTATCCCGCGTTATTTAAATTGATCTGGTATCCCTTTATATTGGGCCCAATCTTTACTGAAGAAGCGATCATTCAGATGGTAAGTTGGTGCTTTTTCAGCCTTTGTGACAAAGGGATTGACCGCTTTATCAAAGGCTAGCCAACCATTCCATCCCATATGAATCGTATCTTCCATAAAGTAGGGCTGATCCCCATCTTTAGAAAAGTCTGCAATATTGGTGAATCCTTGACTTTCCAATTGGTAACGAATCTTTTGAACAGCCTGTTCATACTTTTCTTGGCTCAAGCCTGTGTATTTCATCCATTTAGCATTGACTGGAGGAATGACAAAGATGACATTGGTCCGAGATTTAGCAAACTGGTCTAGAACCAATTGCAAGTCATTGTACTCCGGCGATTGGACATAGGATTCGTTCTTTTGGAAACCTTTTAGTTTCTTCAACTTCATTTTTAAGCGGGTATTGTAAAAATGATTGCTGATTCCAAGGTCGTTATTATTAGTTTTGACTTTTGCTTCAGCCGTTGCAATTTCTTCCAATTTATCATAAGAGAATTGGTCTGGTAAATCTTGTAAACGTTTTTTGACCTTATTTTCGTAATTTCCATTTGTACGCGTTGCAAGATCACTAAACAAAGCATCTTCACGCTGGACAAGATGAGAAACCAGTTGGTTCAATTGCTGATCAAAGCCAGAGATCTTCTCTCCTTGAGAAATTTTAGTCACCACACCTTGAAAAGCGACATTTGGGTACTGTTGCAAGAGGCGTTTGGCAGCATACTGAGATGCAGCATCCTGTTGGTGATTAGCAATAAAGCTATTCAACTGATCACTATTAAAGAATTGTTGAAAAGCAGAAGAGTCATAGCCCTTCTTGGTAAACCACTGCGGAGAAACCACATAGACAGATGTATTGTCCTTAAGTTCTGGCAAAATCTGTTGCATTCCAAAAT
>CAUTRO010000006.1:0-15773 GCA_963540685.1 uncultured Streptococcus sp. | reverse complement strand
AAAGGAAAAAGGCACCAATCACAAGAGCGACTACTAGAATGGCTCCTGTTCGTTGAATTTTTTCAACATAGATTCGATAGATCCCTCCACCCACTAGGGCAGAGAAGGCCGGAGCATAAAACATATTTCCTCGATTGTCTAGCAGACTTCCAAGTAGAACGCCTAATCCAATGGCAAGAAAGTACAAGCCTGCAAAGGCTGCAACTTGCTTAAACTGATGTTTCTGTATCATTGCATCCTCAATCTTTATCGATGGCTAATTTTCTTGGATAGGAAATCCCCCACAAATTGGACCAGAACAATGAGGATCAAAATCAATAACGTCGCCACAAAGATGACATCGTTGTTGAACATATTTTTACCATAATTGATGGCCAAGGTTCCCAATCCTCCTGCACCAACGGCCCCTGCCATGGCCGTTTCCCCAATCAAGGAAATGATGGTCACGGTTGTCACACGGATCAAATCTGGAAGCCCCTCACGCAGGTAGACTCCAACGATATCCCAGAAAGTAGCCCCACTGGCCTGAGCCGCTTCAATCACACCACCATCCAATTCAGACAAGACCACTTGGACTTGGCGAGCAAAGAATGGAAAGACAGCTAAGGAAAGCGGAACAAGGGCCGCAGTTGGACCGATGGTATTTTTCAAAAGCAAGTAGGTCAATGGATTAATAAAGGCTAACAAGATAATGAAGGGAATGGCACGGAACAAAGAAGTAATCTTATCCAAAATTTGGAAAACGATTCGATTTTCGATGACCCCACCCGGACGAGTCAAGACTAATAAAAGTCCTGTTACCAATCCTAAAAATCCTCCGATGAGAAAGGAAATAACGGTCATATAAAGAGTCAAGTAAATAGCGGTTCCCCATCCATACTGGCCAGACCACCCTAATTTATAAACATTTGGTAAATACGTTTGAATTAACTGGATCATGCTTTTCTCCCATCCTTCACAATAGTTACGGAAACACCTGCGTTTTCTAACTCAGATTTAACTGTTTCCAGATTTTGAGTCTCACCTGATAAGATAACCACCAATTCTCCGACAGGAGTGTGATCAAGGATTTCGATATTTCCAAATAAAATGTTGGCAGAGACTTGGTACTGTTTGTAGATATCATTAATGATGGCTGTATCTGTCACAGAGCCTGCATACTTAAGATGCGCTAAGATCGAATCATCTGGCAAATTTTTGACAATGGCTTGTTGATTGATTTTCACCATGGCTTCATCGATACCTGTTGCGACTGTGATGAAGTCTTGGGTTAAAGCATTTTTCGGATTTGAGAAGATATCCAAAACCGAGCCTTCTTCGATCAGTTCACCATTTTGCATCACGGCTACGCGATTGGCAATGTCTTTGACAATTTGCATTTCATGGGTGATCAAGACAATGGTTAAGCCAAGCTTTTTGTTCAACTCTTGCAACAAAGCTAGAATTTGCTTGGTCGTCTTTGGATCCAAGGCTGAAGTCGATTCATCGGAGATCAAGATTTTTGGATCATTGGCAAGGGCACGTGCAATTGCCACCCGTTGCTTTTGTCCACCAGACAACTGTGCTGGGTAATTTTCTGCCCGGTCTGCTAGACCTACCAAATCCAATAATTTGGCCACTTTCTCATTCTTTTCTTCTTTATTTAATTTAGAATGCTTGAGAGCGAAAGCCACATTTTCTGCGACAGTCATTTGGGCCATCAAGTTGAAGTGTTGGAAGATCATCCCGATATCCCGACGTTTCTCTCTTAGAGCGGCTGGTTTTAGGGTCACTTGATTTTGGTAAATTACATCCCCATCCACAGTAATGGTTCCTGCACTTGGCACCTGTAGAAGATTGATGACGCGAACCAAGGTTGATTTCCCGGCTCCTGAATACCCCACAATCCCATAGATATCTCCTTCATTGATGTGAATGGTCACATCTTTGACGGCTTGGATTTGACGTTTCTTTTGCTGGAAGGTCACATCGATGTGATCCAGCTGAATCATTGTTTTACTCATAACTTGCTATTAACTCCTTTATCAATTCAATGTGGGTGTAATAATCAGCGATTTTCACATTTTCGTCCCCCCCATGATCACGGCTATTGGCATTGCCAATTCCAAAGGCTGCCATAGGGACTTGCAAGGCCTCAAAGACTGTATGCATGGGTCCTGTTCCGGCTGTTGTCGGAAGAACAGAAACCCCTTCTGGATAGAAGTCTTTGGCAAGCCGAATCACACTTAAAATCGATGGGGCACTCATATCACTTCGGTAACTCATTTCCCCGAGGGTGTAGACCAATTCTACCTGATCGTAGCCATTTTTCTTCAGTTGCTGCTGGATCTTCTCCAAAACATCTTTGGGATCCAGGCCTGGAACCAAGCGTACTTCCAACTTGGCACGCGCTTCTGCTGGAAGAATGGTCTTAACGCCTTGCCCTTGGTAGCCAGAGCCAATCCCTTCAATATTCAGGGCTGGTTCAAAATAGAAACGACGCAAGAATTCCTTGCGATCTTCTTTCAAGATGGGAAGGGTCAAGCCATAGGTCCCCGCTACATCTTCTGGCCCCTTGTTGGCATATTGTTCAATCAAGGCTAACTCGCGTTCATTGGGTTCTTGAATCTGATCATAAATCCCATCCACTAAGATCCGACCTTCTCTATCTCGTAAACTTGCGATTGCATTTAATAAATACCAGGAAGCTGAGTCTACCACGCCACCATAACTAGAATGGAGATCTACTTCTGCACTCTTCACCACCATATCAAAGGTCACAATCCCCTTACTACCACCGGAGATTTCCAGTTGTCCTTGATTGTTTCGGGTTCCTTGTTCCCAGACTAGAAGATCTGCTCCTAGCAAGTGCTTCTTATGTTTGGCTAAATATTTATCAAGGTCTGTCGAAGCAGACTCCTCTGCTCCTTCGATGATAAAAGTGATATTAACTGGCAAGTCTCCTCTTTCACGAATGTATTTTCGCAAAGCTGTGAGGCGGGCTGTAATGTGACCTTTATCATCATCGACCCCTCGGCCATACATAGTTCCATAATGGACCGATAAGGTGAAGGGATCACTGCTCCATGGTTGGTCTCCATCAGCTGGGACTGTATCATAATGATTATAAAAAATGATGGTCTTGGCATTTGGATTTGGGGAGAAAAATTTAGCAATGACAAAGGGAGCTGTGTAGCTCTCATCTACTTCCACTTTAGCACCTGCAGCTGTAAAAATTTCTCCCAAATAATTGGCCACTTCCTTGAGACCAACCTGTTGAGCAAAGATCGATTTTTTTGAAATTAAGGTCCGCAAGACTTCAAAATAGTGTTGCGCCACCTCATCATTTTCAAATTTACGGATTTGTTCCGCTTCTGTAGCAAAAGGCATGCATTCCTCCTAATACGAGATAAGAGGTAGAGAATTTCTTCCCCACCTCATTCATACACTAGAGACCGTTTCTTAGAAGACTGGTTGGTCCATTCCTTCTGAAGATTCTTCGATCACTTTTTTCACGTTGTCTTCGTGATAGGCATCGATGATTTCTTTGATTGCTTTTGCTTTGTCAGATTTTTCCCAATCTTTCTTAGCAGCAATCAAGTTGTACCATTGTTTTGAGTTGTTGTCTCTCTTTTCAACATAGATCGCTTTTTTGAAATCAATACCTGCTTCACGAACGAAGGTATTGTTGATAACTGCAGCATCTACTGATGGAAGAGCAGAAGGTGTTTGAGAAGCATCCAATTCAGAAATCTTCAAATCTTTTGGATTTTCTTTGATGTTTGACACGTTAGCCAATTCCCCATCCTTGGTATCCAATTTAATCAAACCTGCTGATTGCAAGACATACAATGCACGGCTTCCATTTGTTGGATCATTTGGTACGGCAATGGTTCCACCTTTTGGAATTTCTTTGATAGAAGTATATTTATTTTTTCCATTTTCTGTACCAGAATATAGACGGATTGGAGCGATGTAAGTATCCGCTACAGAGACAAGCGCATCCCCATTTTTAGAATTCCAGTTATCCAAGAAGTTGTGGTGTTGGAAAGCATTGATATCTACACTACCATCTTTTACAGCAACGTTTGGTTGTGAATAATCTGTAAATTGGGTGAATTCCAACTTGATCCCTGTTTTAGCGTCATCCAAGTTCTTTTGAACTTGATCCCAACGAGCTTTTTCAGTGTCGCTCAAAGTCATGACACCCACTTTAACTGTTGTTTCACCATCTTTGCTAGATGAGTTTGACGAACCACATGCTGCAAGAGCAAATGTTGCGACAGCTGCAAGAGCTGTTAAACCGAGAACTTTTTTCAATTTCATTTTGAAATCTCCTTTAAATGTTATTCTTTAATATCTTTTGCTTCTGGTAGGTAAGAACCACCGAAGTATTTTTTAGACAATTTTTCAAGGGTTCCATCATCATAGAGTTCCTTAATCCGTTTGCTGACGAATTTTTGAAGCTCTTTATCCTCTTTCGCGATGATTGGATAAACATAAGGCTGTTGATCACTTGGAAGCTCGATCACTTTTAAGTTGTCATAGCCTTGATCTCGAATGATGGTATCCACTGAGATCCGTTCAAAGATCTTATAATCCGTCCGGCCATCAGCTAGATTGGCCATGATGGTTTGAATGGTCCCATCCGTATATTGTAATTCAGTTGGGTTATCTGAATGTTCTTTATTGTAATCTTCCAATTGCTTGGCAGTAGAGGTTCCTTGAACAACTTCTGTTTTCTTGCCACCCAAGTCATCCAAAGACTTAATAGAAGAATCTTTTGGCACTACCAATACCAATGGATTCCGGGCATATGGATTTGGATAGAGGTATTTTTCTTCCCGCTCTTTTGAGTAGCTAATGTTGTTGGCCCCAATTTGGAAGCGATCGCTATCTAATCCAGCAAAGATAGAAGACCACTCTGTTTTGTTAAAGTTTACTTCATACTTATCTGAACCTTTGAAGATTTCACGCAACACTTCGATTTCATAACCGGTTAGCTTGCCGTCTTTTTCTTCGTAAGAGAATGGTTTGGTTGTTCCAACAGTTCCAACTTCAATTGTTTTCTTGCCACTGGCAGATTTACCAGATGAACAGGCTACTAAAGCACTAGTTGCAAGGACTGCAACCAATCCTAAAGCAGAATACTTAATCACCTTTTTTAGATTCATAGGATCTCCTTCTTGCTATCAGGCACACAAAATGCCATTTTAAAATTATTCTTCCATTTTATCAGAATCGCTGCCTCTTGCCTATTATATATTTTTTATGGAGGTGATAGGTTTTATCTATCACGCTTCCTTCTCCTTAAAATACCTCAATAAGGCTTGCGCATTTTCTACATAATAAGGAACCGACACCTGAAAAGCTGCATCATCAATCGTCATATGATCATGATGGAGGTCTGGTGCATCTGGCTCACCATTGGAACCGATAAAGGCAAATACTCCAGGGATCCGCTCTTGGTAAAAGGCAAAGTCTTCTCCAGCTGTAGATGGATGTGCAGGAGTCACCTCAGCCAGCCCCTGAGAAGTATCCCAAACCAGCTGAGTCAAATCCTCATCGTTGAAGGTGACAGGCGGTGTCACCCCCCAGTCAAAAGTGACATCGACTTCCAAGCTTTTAGCGGTATGGCGGATGATAGAAATGAAGCGTTCCTTCAACTCTCTTTGCAGACTTGGATTAAAGGAACGAATGGTTCCTTCAAAATAGCCCGATTTAGGGAGAACATTCCAAGTAGAACCTACATCTAGATGGGTAATGGACAGAACAGCCGTTTCAAAGGGAGAAACCGTCCGTGAAATCAATAATTGTAGATTCTGAACCATCGTCGTAACAGCTGTTACGGTGTCAACTCCCAAGTCTGGTCTCGCTGCATGGCTACTAACCCCTGTCACCGTGACCTTGAATTTTTCGACCCCTGCCATCATGGCTCCCGCATTTAAGGCGAGTTGGCCTGCTTTTAGCTGAGGCATATTATGAAAGCCAATGATCCCTTGAACATCCTCCAACAGTCCTGTTGCTAAAACATCAGAAGCTCCTTCTGAAATTTCTTCTGCTGGTTGAAAGATCAAGCGGATCGTTCCGTCTAGTTGATCTTCTTTTTCCTTAAGAAGACTTGCAGCTCCCAAAAGACTGGTTTGGTGGAAATCATGGCCACAAGCATGCATAACACCCGGATTCTGGCTTTGATAAGGCAGACTGGTTTGTTCTAATATTGGAAGAGCATCGATATCTGCTCGAAGCGCTACCACTGGATGGCCAGATCCAATTTCCGCAATCAAACCAGTTTTTAAACCACTCTCTAACACACGGATGCCTAAACCTTCCAAACGATCCTTTAAGAAGGCTGTTGTTTGATATTCTTTGCCAGACAATTCTGGGTGCTGATGTAGATAATGGCGAATCTCTGTTAACTCTTCATAAGAAAAAGACACAAACCTTCATCTCCTTTCATACTTGAAATTATTTTATCACGAATAGGGGCTTCCGTCTAATTCCTCTTTCTTGGCTTTTGATATAGTTTCAAACTATAGTGCAAAAACACCCCTAGATTTCTGTTCTAGGAGCGTCTCCTTCATCATTAAAGATTTCCCTCAAATTTTTCCATAAAGCTGTCACTATTATAGGATTTTTCCACTTCCCATTTACCATCTTTTTTGACAAAGGTCAATTGGTATTCGTAGCGGTCCGGTGTTGTTAATGGGCGATCTGCAAGAGAAGCCATCATGTCTTCTCTATAAGCCTTATTCTGCGCCTGATTAGCCTCAATGATACTCGAATAATCTTTCCGATGTTCTTGGTAGAAGGTCTGCATATGATTTAAGATTGTCTTTTCCATGCTAACAGTTTCAGGATTCAGGCTAATGACCACCTTGTCTGGAAGGTATTGTTTGACCTTATAAGTTAATTTCGCACGCTTAGCATTTTCTTTTTCATAAGCGTCGATAAATTGAGTGACCTCTTCTTCTGGGAATTGGTAATCATGTAGTTTCCGAGTGAAGTCAGCTGCAAATTTCGCGCGGAAGTCACTACGCTCCTTTTTTAAATCGGTCCCCAAGACAAAGTCAGCATCCTTTTTGATCTTTCGTTGACCACTAAAGAAAACTTGATTGATGTACTCATCTGCTAAAAGAGTAGAAGCCTCCACTTTGTCTTCATATTTAGAAGAATCAATCGCAATTTTTAGAGGTTTTGACTTTTTATCGGAGCCATAGGTTTTCCGTTCATACTGCAACTCATAGGTTTTTCCTTTTTCGACAGGGAATACGAGATAGCCTGTTAATTTTTTATCTTGGGCTAACTGATCATTCTTGAGCAATTGGAAGGCTTCGCTTTTGTCATAAATGCCTGTTGTTAATTGAACCTTGTTGTTATCCGCATCGTAAATCGTAACATCTGAATCTGATACAGTTACAGAGTCTTTGGCAAGATTTTTAAATTCCAATTGAAGGGCTAAATAAGTCCCGTCTTCGGATTCATTGAGGACAGGTGGTTTGATGTATTGCCCTCCCTTTAGGCTCAGCTCCATTTGACCATAGACACAACATTTTTCGCTGTTTTTTCCGTCTTAGATTGTTGAGAATGTGTCTTTTGAACACTAGCCCCACAAGCTACTAGACTTAAGGTTGTAGCAGCGAGAACGCTCCATTTATAGATCTTGTTCATCAGAATTTCCTTACAAAGTTTTGTTCTATTTTACCATCTTTTTCCATCTATGTATACGCTATCTAGTGATATCTATCTCCACAAGGAACCACGATCAGAAAAAGGCTGAGACTTCCGTCTCAACCTTCTAATTGCTATGATAAGGATCCTTTTCGGCCTTCTTTACAAGATTCCTTTTTCTTTTTGAATCAAAAGATCCTTGAGGGAGATCAAGAGAACAGCTAGAAGAATCATGGCCATTCCAATCACATCAACCATAAAAAAATGCTCCTTCATAATGACAAAGGCAAAGAAAACTGCCGAAATAGGCTCAAAGGACGCCAGCAAGCTTCCTTTAACAGCTCCTACCAAAGAGGTTCCTTTCAAAAAGGCCGTATAGGCAAAAATCGTCCCAATCACCACCAAGCCAAAAAGAGCCATCAAGGTATCAAGCCTGTAGTTTCCAGAAGAAGAGAGAAGACCACTAAAAGGGAGCATGAGGGTTCCTGGGATAGCCATCCCAACTCCAATCACCAGCATGCTTCCCCATTTTTGAATCAAGTTCAGAGGTAGAATGATGTACAGGGAATAGGCAAAGGCTGACACCACTCCCCAAACCAAACCTTTCGGATTGATAGCCAGATGGTTAACTTGACCATGTGTTGCTATTAAAAATGTGCCACCAATCGCTAGAAGAATCGAAACCACTTCCGAAAGAGTCGGGGCCACCCTATCCTTGACACAGGTATAGGCTAAAATTCCTACCGGACAGAGATACTGTAACACCGTAGCAGTCCCAGCATTGGTTTCAGCAATCGCCTCTAAATAGGTCAGCTGAGTCAGTAACAATCCTAAAAAGGCAAAAATAAGGAGGGGAAAGTAGGAAGATTTATCTTTGACAAAGGCAAAAAACTTCTCCTTATCTGCAAGGTAGGAAAGAATAATAAGGACAATACCAGAAAAAAGCAAACGCAGATTTGTTAACTCAATAGCTGAAAATCCATGAACCAATAAATATTGCCCGCTAACTCCGGATAGTCCCCAAGCAATCCCCGCTATTAAAGTAATCAGAGTCCCTTTTAGAGTTGTAGACATACTGCCTCCACAAATATTTTTTACATCCTAATTGTAACACAAAAATCAACCCAAATGGGCTGATTTTATGTAGGGTTTAAAAAGTATTTTTAAGGTCCTATTTAGAAGAGATTAGTCTTCTTTTCTCCATTTTTTAGCAATCCCTAACCCAAGACTGCCTAAGAGTAGAATCCCAGCCAAGCTGGTGAGGTTGGAGCTCGCTTCTCCTGTTTCAGGAAGCGCGCGGGCTGGACTTGCTTCTTCTCCATTTTCAACTGACACGGAGTCATGATGAGGAGCTAAAGCTTGAACCTCTGTATTTTCTTTCTTTTGAGCAAGAAGCTGTGGCGTCGGTTGAGCAGTTTGCGAAGGAAGGACTTTCTCTGGAGATGGAGATACCGGCGTATGGTATTCAGGACGATCCGGGAGAACAGGATTTTCAACTTCTTCCTTAGTAGACAAGCGCAAGACAGTTGCGGTTAATGCATCTAGTCGAAGGCCTCTTTCTGTCCAAGAAATTCCTTTTGGATCAGTCAAATTGATCACACCTGCACGTTCCCCATCCACTAGAACATCCGCATTTCTAAAGCGTTCAAAGTCAGTTCCTAGAGCAAAGTCACGCGCCTTGGTATCGGCATTGACCAATACCAAGTATACTTCTCCATTGCTTGCAGTGATTTGGTAGCCAATCACCTGATCCTCTTCTTCCACTCCATTCTCACCTGGAATCGTCAAGAGCTTGACGCGGCTCTTCACTTCTTCCATGTTATCCATGCGAAAGGCGTCTGTCGACTTACGAAGGGCAATCAATCCTTTGGTGAAGGCGCGAGAGCGCGTATTCTCTGGATAGAGGGCTTCATTGGTTGCTTTTTCCCAATCAAAGTGGTTGACGGCATCACTTGAGTCATAGGAATCATGGATAAAGTAAGGGTAGTCAAATGGTTTTCCATTTTCGTCTACCAACAAATGAGATTTGTTTGGAACCTTATCATCAGAAACAGGCGTGCGGTAATCTGGATCCTTGAACTGCTTGGTCCGACCATATTCTTGACCAGAATGAAGGAAAGGTGTTCCTTGAGCTGTCAAGACCAGCAGATTTCCGAGACGCAAGCGACGATGGATCTCCGCATTATTATCTGGAATGCTAGGATCTTTCTTGATAGACTGAGCGATAATATCGAAGAGGGTCAAATTATCATGGGCTGCAATGTATTGGATAACATCACCTGGACTATCTGCCTCAAAATTGGTTGGTTGTGCGATGAGATTCTTAAAGATAGTTGCAATCTTTCGTTTTCCATTGGTGATAAAGGCTGGTTGTCCCTCATTTGGATAGCCTGATTTTAGATTGTTACGAACATCATCTGAGAATACTGCAACCGTGTCTGTTTTCTTCATCCAGGATTGGTCTGCTGGTTGTACAGGACTGTTTTCATCACCTGCATAGGTCACCCAGCCTTCTCCCAACATGATCAGATTTGGGTTTAGAGCCCGGGCTGCCTTGTAGGCTTCCTCGATAGAGGCTGCATCATGGTCACCCATCATATCAAATCGGAAACCGTCTACTTTATAGGTATCCACTAGATACTTGATCGAATCGACCAAGACTCGTTTGGACATGTAGTGGGTTGTTCCCAAGCGTCCACCACCAAAGCTCGTCCGAGGCGTACCATCCGCATCCATGAAATGGTAGTAATTTGGCTCAATATCTTCAAAAATATCCACGTTAGCTGTATGGTTATAGACAACGTCTAGGACCACTCCCATTCCCCGTTTGTGAATTTCATTGACCAAATTCTTGAATTCTTCAATCCGTTTTTGAGGATTGCTTGGATCGGTTGAGTACATTCCTGACAAGGCAAAGTAGTTCTGTGGATCATAGCCCCAGTTGTAGTTGCTATTGCTTGAGGCATACTCTAATAAACGCTCGCTGTTTTTTAATTCATTGACGTGGTAATAAGACAGAACTGGCAAGAGTTGAATGTGCGTTACCCCAAGGTCTTTGAGGTAATCCAATTTTTCAACAAAGGAAGCAAAGGTCCCAAATTGGCTCTTGAGCTCTGATGCCAAAGCAGGATCAGAAGTGAAGTCGCGGACATGTGCTTCATAGATGATAGCGTCTTCTCGTTTCTTGAAGTTTGGAATAGACGCATAGGTTAAGTCACTCGGACCTAATGTACTTGGATCAACAAAGGCTGCTTTTGCTACCTTATGGACATCATCTGTCTTGGCCAATTCACTGTTCCAAGCTGCCAATGATTTGGCATAAGGATCAAGGACTGTGAAGGTTTTCCCTTGCCGTTCAATTTCATACTGGTAGAAATAGCCTGTATAATCTTGGATTCCCAGTCCTGAATCAGCAGAAAGAGTCTGCTTCCAAGTGCCTCGCTCCCCTTTTTCCAGAGCCACACGGCCAACTAGTTTTTCAGAATCCTTCTTATCATAGACGACAACGGATACTTTGTCCGCACTTGGTGACCAGAGGGTGAGATCCACTTTTTTCCCAGCTTCATGAAGATGAGCTCCGAGAGTTCCATCATAGCTATAGGCTTCATCCTTGAGGCGCCAGTTCATTTTGGTCGTAAAGCGGTCATTGTCGTATTGAACGGTATAGGACTGATCTACTTGTGAGAAATCCCCCGTATAGGTTACTTTTTTGCTTGTTTCATCTAAAAGCAGGTCCGAGATGGTGACAGGATTGCCCTGAGCATCCGTGATCTTGGTCCGCTTGAGCAATTCCTCTTTCTGTGCTCCTGCCAAGGTCGAGAAGCTGGCTTCAATTTTTTCTTTACCGACATGTTGAGCCCCCGTCATACGGATATCGTTGACATAGTATGGGTTGGTGTAAATGGTCGGATCATCATCCCGTAAGAAAATCTGGCTATGGTTCTTCAAATCAGTAAATTTATAATCTTCTTGTCGAATCTTCACATCATCTCCAGACTTGCTTTCGTCCAATAATAAGAAACCAAATTCTTTTGCAGCTTCCTTTAGGGGGATATCTATGTAACGACCGTACTTCCCTGTCGCTGTAAAATCTGTCCCATCCGGCCAAGCAGCACTGCTCGGATCCTTTACATCTCCCCAATACCAGAGAGATTTTTTGTCATAGTTGCCATCTGTCCGGTAGTAATTTACTCGGACAGTTCCCTCTGCTTGAGGCTGATAAGAATAGACTTTAAATTTTTCATCCAACCAAGCTTCATTCATTTTTGGGGAGAGCAATTCAATGGACTTGTCCCCTGTGATATTATCCCCTTTAACATTGTTGATGAGGAAGCTAATCTTCTTAGCCTGATCATTTTTAAGCTTGACATCTAGATAATAGCCGTAGTCATCCGTCTTTGCATCCTTAAAGGATTGGGCACCTGTCGGCCAGTTTTCAGATGGTTTTTCAACATCATCCCAAGTCCAAAGGCCTTGCGTTTCCTTGTTTTCTTCTGGTAGCTTTTTCACGTGAATCCGGATAGTCTGACCAGCAATCGGCTCCTCGGCTTTCTCAGACTTAGGAGCTACCACTTCTTCCGTGAGGGCGCTTACATTTTCAGGCGCTGTGACACTTTCATCTGCCACTTTTGGGGTTTCACTTGTCTCAGTGGTCGCAGCTGGTTTCACATCAGAAGAAGAACTAACCTCTTCATTAGAAGGGCTTGTCACCACTTCTGAGGCTTGTGCAGGGGTGTTGATGGCTTCATCCGCACTGACCGGACCAGCAAAGGCTGTTAATAGGGCTAAGCTTGTCGCAATCGCAGAATCGCATAGACGACTTGTTTGTCGCCTGTCACAGAAGGTTTCTGTTTCATAAATGTCTCCTTAAAATGATTAGTGTTCAACCAGTATAGCATGTAAAAATTATTTATGCAAGCGTTTTCGTAATTTATACTACCTTTTTCTATTGTTCTCCCTCATTAAAAAACCAGCCCAAATGGACTGGTTATATTCTAAAAGTATGGTAGATTATGGCTCAACCAAAATCTTAATTTGGGCCTTATCTTGTGTTAATTCGATAAATCCTTCTTCAACGATATTTTCCAATTTAATTTTCTTGGTCACCAATTTTTCAGCAGAGAAGTAGCCTTGTTCCATCAATTCCAATACTTGAGGGAAGATGTGGCGATAAGCGATAATCCCTTTGAGGGTCTTTTCTTGAATGGCGAATTCATTTGGATTGATGCTGGCTTCACGTTCCCAAATAGAAACAACCATACACTCACCAGCCTTATGCACAGCTGCCAAAGCTTGTCCAAGAACAACAGGAACCCCTGTCACTTCATAAGAGACATCCGCTCCGCCATCCGTCAAGCGATGAATGGCTTCAACGATTGATTCACCTTCTTCTGGGCGAACCACAATAGCACCCAATTCTTCAGCCTTAGCTTGGCGTTCAGGAGACAATTCAACCGCATAAATTTTCGATGCTCCAGCTGCACGGAGAGCTTCCACGATCAAAAGACCGATTGGTCCCAAACCAAAGATAACAGCTGTATCCCCAGTTTTCAAAGCAGATTGACGAACTGCATAAACAGCTACAGCCGCAGGTTCTGTAAGCGCCGCCTGCTCGAAGCTCAAGCTATCTGGAATCACATGGACCAAATCTCCATCTAGGACACAATATTTAGCAAAACCACCATCTGCAGCAAGGCCGACGAAGTTCAAGTTTGGATCAAGGTTATAATCACCAATTAAGTTGTGTTTTGCCAAAATTGGTTCGATTGTCACACGATCGCCGACTTTGACACGAGTCACATCGCTTCCAACCTCAACAATTTCCCCAGCAAATTCATGACCGAGAGTCACGGGTGCTTTTTGACCAGAATACACATGCTCTTCTGTTGGAATGAAGATTGGCCCATCCAAGTATTCATGTAAGTCTGTCCCACAGATTCCCGTGAATTTGACCGCAACCTTTACTTGATGAGGTTGTACTTCTGGGACTTCCACTTCCTCGATACGAACGTCCTTTTTGCCATGCCAGCGGGCAGCTTTCATTGTTTCCATATGATTCTCCTATTTTCTATGAATTGCAATTCCCTTTCAGGAAACCCGACAACTATATTGTAAGCCTTTTCACAAACTTTGTCAAGGAAAAACTGAACTAAAAAGCCAGCCCTCCAGCTGGTCTTATTTCTTCTTGATTCGTGAAGTCTCTATTCTCCAGCCCACAATCCAACCAAGGACGAGGAGATAATTTTCAAGCGTACCGATCCCATTGACCGGCAGATGATCGTGAAAATAACTGAAAAGATGATTGGTTCCAATTCCAATCCCACCAATGATCAAGGCCAATAGTACCGTCCGAAGATAAAACCAATCGTATTTGAGATTGACAGCAATCAAGATCACAAGGACTGCCACATTCCAAATCCCAATCTCCCTCTGCCAACCAACAGAAACACCATATCCTGAATGATTTCCCATATAGGTCGGGAAGAAAAGTTGAAAAATAATAGCTCCAGTCATGGCGATGATGACTAAGATAAATAAGACTCTTAAAACACGATTCATCTTTTATCTCCTTTGTGAAGTAAAATTTTTATCTCTTTACACCTTTTTTCAGATAAAATGGGGACACCACTACAATTCAAAAAGAATGCAATATAGTCTACTTTTTGAGAGAAGGAAATCATTTCTTCATCTGATATAGTAGGATCAAGCCACACATCAATTAATAGAGATAGTGTTGTAGCTGTCTCAAAAGGATATCTACAAGAAAACTCGCCCTTCTCATTTCCTTGCTGAATGATTATCCCTACATATTTGGAAAGAATATTTACCGTATTTTTTAAAGAAAACAACAAACCGAACGGTATCTTTCGTGCCCAGTCAATGGCAGCAAGCTGTTTCATATTCTCATTGCCTATTAAATAGTCAATTAATTGTAATAGTCGATTTGTTGATGAAACTGCTTGGTTCTTTGTCAATTCTTCTAGAAAAGTTGAGAGAGCAATCGTTTCTTTCTCCATTAAGAGTTGTAGAATCTCTTCTTTACTTTTAAAATGATGGTAAACAGCTCCTTTTGACAATCCTGTCGCCGCTACTAAATCAGCCATCGTTGTTTCTTTATAGCCTTTATTTGAAAACAAGATTAAGGCTACTTGAATAATTTTATCTTTACTTCTTTTTGATTTTAGTTCTTGTTTCAAATAATTCCCCTCTCAAAAAACAGACCGTTGGTTTGTTTTTTTATTGTATTCAATTCAGAAGACTTTGTCAATTAAAATCCATTTTTATTCCTTGTAAAAAAATTAAAGAGGCTAGGACAAAAGTCCTAGTCTCTCAATTGTCTTTGGATTGTCGAGCAAGACACAGTGGTTGAGTGGGCTCTACTAGGCTGATTTCATCAGCTTTTACAGTTCCACTCTCTAGAATGTAAACATACACTGAGACTTTCCGCTGTGAGAAAAGTGCTAGAAACAATTGTATTTCTAGCACTCGGTAGTTTTGAAACCTTGGGTTCAAAACTAATTGAACACGGGCTGCGGAACGTGTCAAAAAGATAAGTTTTCCAGAATCTAAAGATTCAATGTCAAACTTCCTATTTTGACTTTATCCGCAGACGCCCTTTGTATCCTGATTTAGTCATGGAACTTCCTAGAAGTTCGCTAACGTCCGTGCTCACTTAAGGAAAGTTTCTAAGATGTCTTTATCATGAATCTGGCAGTAACCGTCTGGTGGCTGTTCCTTTTATTCACTGTCTTTCAACTTGGCCAATTCTTGGGCAAGTAACTTAAGGGCTACTTGTGGGTTGGCTTGGCCTTTTGTTGCTTTCATGAGGAAGCCTGTGAAGGCTTTATCTGCATTCCGCTTCCCTGACTTGAAATCGGCTACGGCTGCTTCATTATCTGCAAAGACTTGGTGGATGATTGGGATTAAGACTTCAGGGTCTGAAATCTGTACCAAGCCAGCTTTTTCAACGTATTCACGCGCACCGCCACCGTTTTTCGCCAAGTGAACGAAGACTTTCTTGGCAATCTTAGAAGAGATGGTGCCATCTTCGATGATGGCAATCATTTCTACCAAGTTTTCTGGTGTCAATTGGATTTCTTCAAGCGTTTTGCCTTCTGCGTTCA
>CAUTRO010000005.1:0-16035 GCA_963540685.1 uncultured Streptococcus sp. | reverse complement strand
GTAGCTTCTGAGGTCAAACGCGTCCTTCAACGTTACCATGAATTGCAAGATATCATTGCGATCTTGGGGATGGATGAATTGTCTGACGAAGAAAAGACCTTGGTGGCTCGTGCCCGCCGGATCCAATTCTTCTTGTCTCAAAACTTTAACGTGGCGGAACAATTCACTGGTCAACCAGGTTCTTATGTACCAGTTGCAGAAACTGTTCGTGGCTTTAAGGAAATTTTGGATGGGAAGTATGACCACTTGCCAGAGGATGCTTTCCGTGGAGTCGGTTCGATCGAAGATGTGATTGCAAAAGCTGAGAAAATGGGATTCTAAGAAGAGGTGAAAGATGAGTCAAATGAATGTCCAAATCGTTACACCGGATGGACTGGTTTATGATCATCATGCCGCATTTGTATCTGTCAAGACAATTGATGGTGAATTAGGGATTTTACCTCGTCATATCAATACCATTGCGGTTTTGGCTGTAGACCAAGTCAAGGTTCGTCGTGTCGACGATGACAAACACATTGATTGGATTGCAGTTAACGGTGGAATTATCGAAGTAGTTGATAATGTCATTACCATTGTAGCGGATTCAGCTGAACGCGCCCGAGATATTGATATTAGCCGGGCTGAGCGTGCAAAATTGCGTGCGGAAAAGGCCCTTGAAGAAGCAAGAGATCAACATTCGATTGATATGGAGCGTCGTGCTAAGATCGCTCTTCAACGCGCTATTAACCGGATTAATGTCGGAAATCATTTATAACATATTAAAAATAAGGTGGAGGTTTTGTCCTCACCTTATTTTTTGGGGGAAAGAATCAAAAGAAGAAAGTAGAGAACAAATATGGTATAATAGCTGTATGATTCAAATGATTTTTAATCTTTCAAGCCATCTATTGTTTATCTTTTTTGCCTATTACCTATTGTTGAACCTGGTTCAATGGGAAAAGTTTTTAAAAGTAAGTGCTGAAAATGCGGTTAAAATCCGTTTTTTGATCTTGATGATCAGCGTTGGAATAGGGTTTCTAGCTAGCTCATTTTTTATCAGTGTGTACGAGATGAGTCGGCAGCTATTTATTGGAAATTTCTAACCACATTTTATAAAAAATATGGTATGATAGAAGTCGTGACTTTAAGAAATTGGAGATCGATCTCGTATGGAAAAAATAATCATTAATGGTGGTAATAATCGGCTGGTTGGAACTGTCAAAATCGAAGGAGCAAAAAATGCTGTTCTTCCTCTTCTTGCTGCAACAGTTTTAGCAAGTGAAGGGGTAACAACCTTGAAAAACGTGCCCGTTTTATCAGATGTCTTCACAATGAACAATGTCGTTCGTGGGCTGAATGCCCAAGTGGCCTTCAATGAAGAAGAGAATACGGTTGTTGTAGATGCCCAAGCAGAATTGTCAGAGGAAGCACCCTATAAATATGTTAGCAAGATGCGGGCATCGATTGTTGTCCTTGGCCCAGTATTAGCACGGAATGGCCATGCCAAGGTTTCCATGCCTGGAGGCTGTACAATCGGTAGTCGTCCCATTGACCTCCACCTGAAAGGTCTGGAAGCTATGGGAGCTGCCATTACCCAAACAGCTGGTTATATCGAAGCGAGAGCAGACCGACTTCATGGAGCGCATATCTATATGGATTTCCCTTCTGTAGGTGCGACACAAAATATTATGATGGCCGCAACCTTGGCAGATGGAACTACTGTGATTGAAAATGCAGCCCGCGAACCTGAAATTGTTGACCTAGCACTCTTGCTTAATAAAATGGGTGCGAATGTCAAAGGGGCAGGGACAGAGACCTTAACGATCGTCGGAGTGGAGAGCTTACATGGGGCGGACCACAATGTGGTACAAGACCGCATCGAAGCTGGAACCTTTATGATTGGAGCAGCCATGACGGGTGGAGATGTCTTGATCGAAGATGCCATTTGGGAACACAATCGCCCGCTGCTGTCTAAGATGCAGGAGATGGGCGTAGTGGTAACGGAAGAAGAAAATGGGATTCGGATTCAATCCGATATCAGTCAGCTCCGTCCAGTGACCGTTAAGACTCTTCCTTACCCGGGATTCCCAACCGATATGCAGGCTCAATTTACTGCCTTGATGGCTATGGCTAAAGGTGAGTCTACCATGATTGAAACCGTCTTTGAGAATCGTTTCCAACATTTGGAAGAAATGCGTCGGATGGGGGTTCACTCAGACATTATGCGCGATACAGCTCGCATCGTAGGAGGCGAAAGCTTCCAGGGAGCAGAGGTTATGTCGACCGATTTACGTGCGAGTGCAACGCTTGTTTTGATGGGATTAGTGGCAGAAGGAGAGACCAAAGTCAGCAAATTAAGCCACTTAGACCGTGGCTATTACCAATTCCATGAAAAATTGGTGGCACTAGGTGCAGACGTGAAACGTGTAGAGGAAGCAGACGATGAAAACTAATCTTCGCTATGTAGGCAAACAGCTAGGAATTGTCCTTCTGTTAGCTGTAATCGGAATCATCATTTTTGCGGTTGGGTTGGTCATTGGCTATGGGGTGATTGGAGATGGAAAAAATCCATGGTCCATTCTCTCTCCTGATACCTGGTCAGAGATTATTGGAAAGCTCACAGGCAAATAAGATGTAAAGAAAATTATTAAAAAAGGAGAGCAGCGAATCGAGTCAAAGACCCATCTAGCGCTGCTCTTTTTTGGAGAGAGGCATGACAAAACAAAGAGTAACAAAACGTACCAAACAAACACTAGCTGGGTTTGTGGTGGCAACAGCCCTAGCAATCGGTGGTTATTATTTTAACCAACCGACGGTAAAAGAAGCGACAGATCAGGTTGTTTCCGTAGTGACTAGTAGCCAAGATGAAACACCGAGTAAGGAATTAGCCAGTTCGGTGCTGACGAAATCCGCCCGTTCGCAATTGGGGAATGAGTTGGAATGGAATGGTGCTGGAGCCTTTGTCGTTAAGGGGAATCGAACTGATCTGGATGCCAGTGTTGCTAGTCAACCCTATGCAGATAACAAGACAAAAGAAGTGAATGGAAAGACCGTACCGACAGTTGCCAATGCCATCATGACCAAGGCGACTCGGCAGTATAGAGATCGCGATGCAACAGGAAGTGGTCAAACTGATTGGAAACCAGCAGGTTGGCATCAGGTCCACAATCTGTCCGGCGAGTATGACCATGCGGTGGATCGAGGCCACTTATTAGGCTATGCCTTGATCGGTAATCTCAAAGGGTTTGATGCTTCGACTAGTAATCCCAAAAATATCGCTGTCCAAACGGCTTGGTCCAATCAAGCCAATGATCCTCATTCCACTGGTCAAAACTACTATGAGACCCTAGTCCGAAAAGCACTGGATAAGAACAAGCGGATCCGCTATCGGGTCACCTTGATCTACAATCAGCTGGAAGATCTGATTCCATTAGGTTCACAGATCGAAGCCAAATCGACTGATGGAAGCCTTGAGTTTAATGTTTTTGTTCCGAATGTTCAAAGCGGGATTAGCCTGGATTACCAGACAGGAAAAGTAACCGTTCATCAATAAGCTGGAAAGTGGATTTGCTTAAGCTTTTTTTAAGAATGAGGTGTTACAATTGCATACCTTCTTTAAGAGAAAGGAGAATGTATGAGAACCATTTTTCGATTTGTCAGAGGAAGCCTTCGCATGGCTTGGAGTCTCTTTTGGGGATTTTTCTGGACAATTGCGATCAGTTTTCTAATCTTAGTGGGGATTATCTATTTCACAGATTCTCCTAGTTCTGGTATGGATGGTGTTGGACGAGCCGCTCAAAAAGTGGTCTATCAGGTTGGAAATTTATTTGGGGATCAGGGTTTTGCATCGCGCTTTGGAATGGCGCCTAGTTCACAAACAACCCAGACGGACAATCATGAGCATAGCGGTGCTCGCTGGGAAAAGGCCGAGGCTACAGTTTATCTAGATCCCAATATCAGCCAAACCTTTATAAAAGCTTATCGGGATGCTATTGAGGCTTGGAACCAAACAGGTGCCTTTACTTTCAAGCTGGTCACAAATGAAAAAGATGCCAATGTGGTCTTGACCGAAATGGACAACGCATCCGTTTCTGCAGCAGGAGAAACTGCCTCTCAGACTAACCTCTTAACCAATCGCTTCACCCACATCACAGTTCGTCTCAATCGCCACTATCTTTTAAATTATATCTATAACTATAGTTATGAACGAATTGTGAATACAGCTGAGCATGAGCTAGGGCATGCCATTGGCTTGGACCACAATGATGGAGAATCTGTCATGCAACCGGCTGGCTCTTTCTATAGTATTCAAGATTCCGATGTGGAGGCTGTTCGTCAACTATACAAGGAGTAAGAATGATCAAACGCATACTATATGTTATTCGAAGCTTTCCAGAACAAGTGGCACTCTTCGTGTTTAACTCTGGAATCTTTCTTTGGCTATCCCAAAAAGGGCAAGCAATTTCCCATGAATTAAGTATTCAACAGGCCTGGGAAAACTATACTCCTGAGGGAGTCCGTCAATTTTTTGGGGACAATAAGGAAGCTGTTCAAGCTTTCTTCTCCAATTCGGCCATTACTTGGTTGATTGGCTCTATGATTATTTTGTTTGTGATTCGCTTTGTGAGGGGAGTCATCAAATGGGGCTTACTTTTGTTGGTGATTGGCATCGGGCTTTTCCTAGCCTATCAGTACAGTCAAATGGCCTCCAATGTCTCAGCGATTTAAATAATTAAGAAAGGTCAAGTGCGTCTAGCGTTTGGCCTTTCTTCAATTGTCATTTTGTGAAAAGTAAGGTACAATGAAACTATGATTATTTTACAAGCCAACAAAATTGAACGCTCTTTTGCAGGGGAGGTTCTTTTTGATAATATCAGCCTGCAAGTGGATGAACGGGACCGGATTGCCCTGGTCGGAAAGAACGGAGCCGGTAAGTCCACGCTCTTAAAAATCTTGGTCGGAGAAGAAGAGCCGACTTCTGGGGAAATCAATAAAAAGCGCGACCTTTCCCTCTCTTATCTGGCCCAGGATAGCCGCTTTGAGTCGTCCAATACCATCTACGATGAAATGCTCCATGTCTTTGATGATCTCCGTAAGACGGAGAAAACGTTACGGCAAATGGAGTTTGAAATGGGGGAAAAAACTGGGGCTGACTTAGAAAAGCTCATGCAGGATTATGACCGGCTATCGGAAGAATTCCGTCAAGCTGGTGGCTTCACCTATGAGGCAGATATCCGCGCTATTCTAAACGGCTTCAAGTTTGATGAGTCCATGTGGCAGATGAAGATTGAAGAGTTATCTGGTGGGCAAAATACTCGTCTGGCCCTGGCCAAGATGCTCTTGGAAAAGCCAAATCTCTTGGTACTGGATGAGCCAACCAACCACTTGGATATTGAGACCATCGCCTGGTTGGAAAACTACTTGGTCAATTATAGTGGGGCCCTTCTCATTGTCAGCCACGACCGGTATTTCCTAGATAAGGTCGCAACCATTACCTTGGACTTGACCAAACATTCCTTGGACCGCTATGTCGGCAATTATTCCAGCTTTGTCGAGCAAAAAGAGCAAAAACTCCTGACTGAAGCCAAGAACTACGAGAAGCAACAAAAAGAAATTGTTGCTCTCGAAGACTTTGTGAATCGCAATTTGGTGCGGGCGTCGACCACCAAACGGGCCCAGTCTCGGCGTAAGCAGTTGGAAAAAATGGAGCGCCTAGACAAGCCCGAAGCTGGGACCAAGTCTGCTCATATGACCTTCCATTCTGATAAGACCTCTGGAAATGTCGTTCTGACAGTAGAAGAGGCAGCCGTTGGCTATGACGATCAAATCCTGTCAGAACCCATCAATCTGGATATCCGCAAGATGAATGCGGTCGCTATTGTGGGACCAAATGGGATTGGGAAATCTACCTTGATCAAATCTATCGTTGGACAGATTCCTTTTATCAAAGGGGAAGCTCGTTTTGGGGCCAATGTCGAGGTGGGCTACTATGATCAGACCCAAAGTAAGCTAACTCCTCACAACAGTGTCTTGGATGAACTCTGGAACGACTTTAAGTTAACACCCGAAGTGGAAATTCGCAATCGCCTGGGAGCTTTTCTTTTCTCAGGGGACGATGTCAAGAAAACCGTCGGTATGCTGTCGGGTGGAGAGCGGGCGCGCCTGCTCTTGGCTAAACTGTCCATGGAGAATAACAATTTCTTGATTCTCGATGAGCCAACCAACCACTTGGACATCGATAGCAAGGAAGTACTGGAAAATGCCTTGATTGATTTTGACGGGACTCTGCTCTTTGTCAGCCACGACCGCTACTTTATCAATCGGGTAGCCACCCAAGTCTTAGAACTCTCAGAAGAGGGCTCGACTCTTTACCTAGGAGACTATGATTATTATCTGGAGAAGAAAGCAGAGTTAGAGGCCCTTGCTGCAGCGCAAGCAGAAGCGGTGCCGGCTTCTTCAACGGAAGAAGTCACCAGCAATGACTATCACTTGCAAAAACAAAACCAAAAGGAACTCCGTAAAATCACTCGTCGTATTGAGCAATTGGAAGCGGAGATGGAAGAGCTGGATCAAAACATCCAAGCCATTACCGAAACCATGCATAAGACCAACGATGCAGAGGACTTAGTCCAACTGCAAAGTGAGCTGGACCAACTAACTGTCCAGCAGGAAGCTGTCATGGAAGAGTGGGCAGAACTGTCAGAGCAGGTAGAATAGATGGAAGATTTAGGCAAAGTTTTTCGTGAATTTCGAATGAGTAAAAATTATTCGTTAAAAGAAGCTGCAGGAGAAGCTTGCTCGACCTCTCAGTTATCCCGCTTTGAATTGGGCGAGTCGGATTTAGCTGCGTCGCGTTTCTTTGAGATATTAGACAATATCCATGTGACGATTGAGAATTTTATGGATAAGGCCAGAAATTTTCAACACCATGAGCATGTGGCCTTGATGGCCCAGATTATTCCTCTTTACTATTCAAATGACATTACTGGTTTTCAAAGGCTTCAAGGAGAGCAACTTGAAAAGGCTAAAAGTTCGACCAATCCCCTTTATTTTGAATTGAACTGGATTTTGTTACAAGGGCTGATTTGCCAGAGAGATGCCAGCTACACAATGAAGCAGAGTGATCTGGAAAAGGTGGCGGATTATCTCTTTCAAACGGAAGAGTGGACCATGTATGAGTTGATCCTCTTTGGCAATCTCTATAGCTTTTATGAGGTGGATTATGTCACTCGGCTTGGTAGGGAAGTGATGGAGCGTGAAGATTTCTACCAAGAAATAGGTCGCCATCGAAAACTGGTCTTGATTCTAGCTCTGAATTGTTACCAGCATTGTTTAGAACACCGTTCTTTTGAAAGTGCTAGTTATTTTGAAGCCTATGTGGAAAAGATTATCGGCAAGAGCATCAAACTCTACGAGCGCAATGTCTTTCATTACCTCATGGGATTTGCCCTCTATCAGAAGGGTCAAAAAAAAGAAGGCTGTCAGCAAATGCAAGAGGCTATGCATATTTTTGATGTGCTAGGTCTTCCGGAGCAGGTAGCTTACTATCAAGAACACTTTGATAAATTTGTAATAGATGAATGTTCCTAAATCAGCAAGAGATAAAGGGGATTTTATGAACCGACATGGGGTCCAATTAATTAGTTGTGGAGCGATTAACAAAATTGGAAATATGCTCTATGATTATGGGAATAGTGTCTGGCTGGCCTCAATGGGGACGATAGGAAAGACGGTATTAGGAATCTATCAGATTTCTGAGTTAGTGACAGGGATTCTCGTCAATCCTTTCGGAGGAGTGATTTCAGATCGTTTTTCTCGTCGCAAGATTTTGATGACGACCGACTTGGTGTGTGGTCTCCTGTGTTTGGCGATTTCTTTTATCAGAAATGATCGTTGGATGATTGCGGCACTGATTGTTGCCAATATTGTTCAGGCCATTGCCTTTGGTTTTTCTCGACCTGCCAATAAAGCCATTATTACAGAGGTGGTAGAGAAAGAAGAGATTGTAACCTATAATGCGCACTTGGAGTTGGTCTTACAGGTTGTTAGTGTCAGTTCACCCGTCTTTTCTTTCCTAGTTCTACAATTTGCCAGTCTCCATGCAACCCTCTTACTAGATGCTCTGACCTTTTTCATTGCCTTTGTCCTAGTGGCATTTCTTCCGAAAGAAGAAGCAAAGGTTCAAGAAAAGAGACAGTTTACGGGGAAAGATATTTTTTCTGATATCAAGGAGGGGTTAGACTATATCTGGCATCAGAAAGATATTTTCTTTCTCCTCTTGGTGGCTTCCGGCGTTAATTTCTTTTTTGCAGCTTTTGAGTTTTTGCTTCCCTTTTCCAATCGACTCTACGGAGTCAAGGGGACTTATGCGACTATTTTAACACTGGGAGCAATTGGATCTATTCTAGGAGCACTGGTTGCCAATAAAATTGCATCAAGTATGAAAATTCTCCTGTTTTTACTGATTATGGCAGGAGGCGGAGTGTTCATGATGGGCTTGCCTCTTCCGCTTTATCTTTCCTTTTCGGGAAATCTGGTCTGTGAATTTTTTGTGACCATTTTCGACATCCACGTTTTTAGTCAAGTGCAAACAAAGGTGGAAGATGATTATCTGGGGAGAGTCTTGAGCACGATTTATACTTTGGCTGTTCTCTTTATGCCCATCGCCAAAGGATTGATGAGCTGCTTGCCAAGTGTCCGAGTAGAATCCTTTCTCCTGATTGGAGCTGGCGTCATTCTCTTTTCACTCTTGGCTCAGCTAGTAGCTAAGCAGTTTCAATCAAAAGAACAGTAGGTATCCTTTTATAAAATTGCAATCTATTATTTTTCCCAAATAAGGGACAAAATGAAAACCTCTTTCATGAACTGATACAATAGTTTCAGAAAATGAAGGAGGTTTTTGTATGAATCGACATGCAGTCCAATTAATTGCTCGTGGTGCGATCAATAGAATGGGAAATATGCTCTATGATTATGGGAATAGTGTCTGGCTGGCCTCGTTGGGGACGGTAGGAAAGACAGTATTGGGGATTTATCAGATTTCTGAACTTGTGACCTCCATTCTAGTTAATCCATTTGGAGGCGTGATCTCAGACCGTTTTTCCCGTCGCAAGATTTTGATGACGACCGACATGGTTTGTGGCCTTCTTTGTTTGGGCATTTCTTTTATCAGGAACGATCGCTGGATGATTGCGGCCCTGATTGTTGCCAATATTGTCCAGGCCATTGCCTTCGCTTTTTCTAGAACTGCCAATAAAGCCATTATTACAGAAGTTGTAGAGAAAGACGAGATTGTGACTTATAATTCACACCTAGAGTTAGTCTTACAAGTTATCGGTGTTAGTTCACCAGTGTTTTCTTTCCTAGTTTTACAATTTGCTAGTCTCCATGCGACCCTCTTACTAGATGCGCTGACTTTTTTCATCGCTTTTGTTTTGGTGGCATTCCTTCCGAAAGAAAAAGTTAAGGTTCAAGAAAAGAAACGATTTACAGGAAAAGATATTTTTTCTGATATCAAGGATGGGTTGCACTATATCTGGCATCAGAAAGACATTTTCTTTCTCTTGTTGGTGGCTTCCAGTGTCAATTTCTTTTTTGCAGCTTTTGAGTTTTTGCTTCCCTTTTCCAATCGACTTTACGGAGTAAAGGGGGCTTATGCGACCATCTTAACCTTGGGAGCTATCGGGTCCATTATCGGAGCCTTGATCGCTAATAAATTTAAATCGAGCATGGAGATGCTTCTCTTCTTATTGATCTTGACAGGAGTAGGAGTGTTCATGATGGGCTTGCCTCTTCCTTCTCTTCTTTCCTTTTCTGGAAATTTAGTCTGTGAACTCTTTATGACGATTTTTAATATCCATTTTTTTACCCAAGTGCAAACCAAGGTGGAAGGAGACTATCTGGGCAGGGTTTTAAGCACCATTTTTACCCTGGCCATTCTCTTTATGCCCATCGCCAAAGGGTTGATGACCTGCTTGCCAAGTGTCCGAGTAGAATCCTTTCTCCTGATTGGTGCTGGCGTCATTCTCTTTTCACTCTTGGCTCAGTTAGTAGCTAAGCAGCTTCAATCAAAAAGTCATTAGATCAGCATGAAAAAAGCACCGATTGGTGCTTTTTTGATCTAGACAAACTATTTTACAGAAAACAACCGAAGTGATGATGGGAAATCAACGGGTGTTTTAGTTTTCGATTTGTTTGATTTTTTCTTCTTTATCACCTGACATCTTTTGTCCTAGTTGTTTTTTCGCGGCTTTTAACTCATGTTTTAATGAGAAATTTTTTGGTAGGCTGACTAAGAAAGTCACCAGCGAACCGAGAAGGACACAAACCAAAATCAAAATGATGAGAGGGAGTTTAAATTGGACCAGCAAAAAGTTCACAGTCACCGTTTGCATATTGGCCAAGGAAATAATCGCAATGAGCAATACAGAAATCAGTAGTGCAACATATTGTAGTTTTCGTTTATTCATTTTGTCTCCCTATTCTTCTAATTCAGCCTTGCTTTTCACATCAGCGTATTCTTCTGCTTTTTCAAGGCTTAAGATATCATTGTAAGTCGGTAGGACGATGTCTTGTCCATATTTTTTCTTTAGAGCGGTTGTCACCAAGCGATAGGTCAAATTGGCGTTACGAGAGAGGATAGGACCGTGGAAGTAGCTGCCAAAGACGTTCTTGTAATGAACACCTTCGCACCCATCTTCCTTGTTGTTCCCATTTCCGTAGACGACCTTGCCCAGCGGTTTTTCATCTTCCGCCAAGAAGGTCCGACCCTGGTGGTTTTCAAAACCATAGTAGGTTTCATTAAACTCTTCATTATGGATCTTGATATCGCCAATATAGCGGTTGTTTTCTTGGTTGAGGGTGTAATGCCCCATAATACCAAGGCCTTCAATGCGCTTGCCAGAAGCTTCAATATAGTACTGGCCTAGAAGTTGAAAGCCACCACAGATAGCAAGGACCACACCATCGTCATCAATAAAGCGCTCGAGGTCTTCTTTTTTATCTGGTAGATCTTCTGATACAATGGTCTGTTCGTAGTCTTGGCCTCCACCAAAAAAGGCGATATCGTAGACTTCTGGATCAAAGCGGTCTTTGAGAGAAACGATATCCACAGTGACATGAGCACCAAGCTTCTCCGCAACGTACTTGAGCATGAGGATATTTCCATTGTCTCCATAGGTATTCATCAGATTCCCATAAAGATGGGCAATTCTCAATTCGTATTGGTAGGTTTCCTGATCAGGGGATTGTAGTGAAGTGTATGTCATTAATGCATCTCCTTTTCAATCAGGTGTTCTTGAGCTAGAAGTTCACGGAACTCTAGCATGGCCGTATAGGTAGCTAAGATATAGGCGTGAGGGGTTTCCTGTTGCTGGATGCGCTGGAAGACCTCTTTTAATTCAGCCATTTCTGTGATCTTTTCAGCAGGATAGCCTGTAACCCGAAGTCGTCGAGCGATTTCAGAGTGCCTCACCCCTCCAGCATTGATCTCAGGGATGTCCATCTGGGTGATTTGTTCAAAATCCGCATCCCATATCCAACTGGTGTCGATCCCGTCAGCGTAGTTGGCGTTGAGAAGAACGGACAAACTGAATGGATAGGGTGCCAGCTTGATCATTTCAATGGCTTGGGTCGCACCAACCGGATTTTTAATCAGGACTAAGGTGCATTCCTTGTCCCCGATCTTAAAGGTTTCCTGACGGCCAAAGACAGCCTTGCTCTTATCGAAACCACGCTTAATGACGTCTGGGCTTACCTCAAAATAATGAGCCACAGCAACTGCAGCAAGAGCATTGTATATATTATAGAGGCCCCCAATATTGATGTGGTAGTTTGTCCCGTTAATCTTAAAGTGAGAAGAAGTATTGGTTAGCTCGGTCAATTCATCGACAGCAACTGTCAAAGGAGGACGGTGGAAGCCACAGTGTTCACACAGGTAATCCCCTAGATTCGCATAGGTATTCAACTGATAGGTCAAGATGCCATGACAATCTGGACAGACAATTCCTTCTGTATTGTAATGGGCCAATTTGGGAGCAGTTTTTTCCGTATCAAAGCCAAAATATTGAACGGGATTTGGTAGGGGAAAGGTATGGAAAAGAGGACTATCCCCATTCATCAGAACAGTTGCCTGTGGCGCTTTTTTAATCCCATCCAGGATCATCCGATAAGTCGTGTAGATTTCTCCATAGCGATCCATTTGATCTCGGAAGATATTGGTAATCACAAACAAAGTCGGAGTGATGTAGTCACAAATACGGGATAAGCTGGCTTCGTCAATTTCAAGAACAGCGATCGGGCGACCAGAAGAGCCTTTTGCGGTCAAGAAAGTAGTGGTAATCCCTGAAATCATATTGGCTCCACTAGGATTGGTCACGATAGGTCCGAAAGCTTCCTGAAGAATTCCAACAGTGAGAGCCGTTGTTAGTGTTTTCCCATTCGTACCAGTGATGACTACAATTTCGTAGTTCTGGGCCAAGTGTTGTAAAATGTCTTTATCAATTTGAAGGGCGATTTTTCCAGGAAGGGTAGAGCCGCGTCCAAGCATACGCAAGAGCTGACTACTCATTTTTCCGGCAATAAGCCCCATACTAGTCTTAATCTTCATAATTCATATTTTATCACAAAAAGCAACAGAAGGTTACAGAAAAATCTGTTGAAACATGATATAATGATGTAGAGTAGTTTGAACGCGCTATCCATTTGCTCGAAGCCTTGTTGTTGCCGGCAAGCATCCGCAATGGTTAGCTGCGCGAAAAGCCTAGAAGAGAAGTGGTAGGTATGAGATTGTGAACATCCAACAATTGTCAAATCCCCAGTATTGGGCCAGTTTATTTCCCACTCCCTGGAGTGTGATTGTCAACCTCATTGACATTGCCCTGGTGGCCTGGTTATTGTATTACTTTATAAAAGCCATTGTCGGCACTAAAATTATGATTTTAGTCCGTGGTGTCTTGACCTTTTTCTTATTTGAGTTAGTTGCCAATATGATTGGTTTAACGACCATTTCTTGGTTGATCAACCAAATCATCACATACGGGGTCATTGCTGCGGTAGTGATTTTCTCTCCGGAAATCCGGACGGGATTAGAACGATTAGGTCGAGCAACTGAATTTTTCTCAACCAACCAGATTAGTCCAGAAGAAAAATTGGTTCAATCTTATGTAAAAGCCGTTGCTTATATGAGTCCTCGGAAGATTGGTGCCTTGGTTGCGATTCAAGGGAGTAGAACCCTTCAAGAATATATTTCTACGGGTATTCCCCTCGATGCAGATGTTTCGGGTGAACTTCTGATTAATATTTTTATCCCCAACACCCCGCTTCACGATGGGGCAGTGATTGTCACCAATGATAAAATTGCTGTATCTTGTGCTTATCTTCCCTTGACCGAAAGCACGGGAATTTCAAAAGAGTTCGGTACGCGACACCGGGCTGCAATCGGCTTGTCTGAGGTAAGTGATGCCTTCACCTTTGTTGTTTCGGAAGAAACGGGTGGGATCTCCATTGCGAGAAATGGGAGCTTTAGACACGACCTCAGTATCAAAGAATTCGAACAAGAATTGCGTTCCTTCATTATTCCAGAAGATCAAGGAAAAAAAGATTTGAAATCAAGAATTTTTGGAGGACGTATCAAATGATTACAAAAAGAAAAATTGTCTATATTGTGACATCAGTCTTTTTCTCAAGTCTCTTATTCATCATTGCCACCTCTGTTAATTTCCAGAATAACAGTAGTGCGCGTCAAGTGAGCTCTGAAACTTACACGAATACCTTAACCAATATTCCAATTGATGTAAAATATGACGATAGTAAATATTTTGTTAGTGGGATTAGTTCAGAAGTGACCGTCTTTCTAAATGGATCCAATCGTGTCGCCCTAGCATCTGAAATGCAGTCTAGTACTCGTAAATTTAAAGTGGTAGCCGATCTTAGCAATTTGAAAGAGGGGGAGCATGAAATCACCTTAGAGGTGGAAGGCTTACCTTCTGGTTTGACTGCAACCATCGAGCCTCAGAAAGTTACTGCAAAAATTGGTAAGAGAGAGACGAAAAAGTTTGATGTTTCCGTCACGATACCAGACAACCAAATTGCTTCAGGGTGGAATCTCTCACAAGTTACGTTTTCTGACGATAAGGTCTCTGTAACTAGCGACCAGGATACTTTAGCCAAAGTTGATCATGTAGAAGCCATCTTCCCTGAGGGAGATCTTTTAAGCAATACCTACACGGCAACCGTCTCTTTGAAGGCGGTAGATAGCGAGGGAAATGATTTACCAGTCATTATTTCTCCATCAGAACTATACATGAAGGTAGAGTTAAAACAGACAAGTTCGAGCTCTTCTTCATCCAGTTCTTCATCCAAATAATAGCAATTAATAAAGAATCATCGAAAGGATTATCATAATGGGTAAATATTTTGGAACGGACGGAGTCCGTGGAGAAGCAAACGTTGAATTGACACCAGAGTTGGCCTTTAAGCTCGGTCGATACGGAGGCTATGTCCTCAGTCAACATGAAGAAGAAACTCCCTTAGTGTTTGTTGGGCGTGATACGCGTATTTCAGGTGAATTGCTAGAGCATGCTTTGATCGCGGGATTATTATCAGTCGGCATTCGTGTCTATAAGTTGGGTGTGATTGCAACACCAGGTGTTGCCTATCTAGTTCGTACTGAAAAAGCTAGCGCTGGAGTGATGATCTCTGCCAGCCACAATCCGGCATTAGATAATGGGATTAAATTCTTTGGAGGCGATGGTTTCAAATTGGATGACGATCGTGAACTAGAAATTGAAGCTTTGCTTGATGCTGCAGAAGATACTCTTCCTCGTCCAAGTGCGCAAGGTTTAGGAACAGTGATGGAATATCCAGAAGGTTTGCGTAAGTATCAAGAGTTCCTTGTATCGACAGGGGTGCAATTAGAGGGCATGCATGTGGTCTTGGATACAGCAAATGGAGCAGCCTCTACCAGTGCCCGTCAAATCTTTGCGGATTTGGGAGCTCAATTGACGGTCATCGGCGAAAACCCAGATGGTTTGAATATCAATGATGGGGTTGGTTCTACACATCCAGAGCATTTGCAAGAAAAAGTAAAAGAAGTAGGCGCAGCGATTGGCCTTGCCTTTGACGGAGATAGCGATCGGTTGATTGCTGTGGATGAAAATGGAGAGATCGTAGACGGGGATAAGATCATGTACATCATCGGTTCGTATCTTTCAAACAAGGGCTTGCTCGAAAAAAATACGATCGTGACAACCGTTATGTCCAATCTCGGATTCCACAAGGCTTTAGATGCGAAGGGAATTCAAAAAGAAATCACAGCTGTTGGAGACCGTTATGTGGTCGAAGAAATGCGCAAATCTGGCTACAACCTTGGTGGGGAACAGTCCGGTCATGTGATCATCATGGATTACAACACGACTGGTGATGGTCAATTAACAGGAGTTCAATTGACCAAAATCATGCAAGAAACTGGTAAGAAATTATCTGAATTAGCTGCCGAAGTGACGATTTATCCGCAAAAACTCGTCAATATCCGAGTTGAAAATAGTATGAAAGACAAGGCTATGGAAGTTCCAGCCATTCGTGAAATCATTGAAAAAATGGAAACCGAGATGGCAGGAAATGGTCGTATCCTTGTCCGTCCAAGTGGTACTGAACCGCTTCTTCGTGTCATGGCAGAAGCTCCGAGTGATGAAGAAGTGGATTACTATGTGGATACAATTGCTGCTGTAGTCAAAGATGAAATTGGTCTTGAAGATTAAATAAGGAAGTAAACTCTCCAAGAGAGAGTTAAGGAGGTCAATATGAAATATTTACGTCGAGTGATGTGGTCTCTAGCCCTTGTTGCTACAGTCCTCTTTTCGAATGCTTTTGTTCAAACGATTCAAGCATCGGAAGTCCTGTCTTATACGCAAACAGCAAGCCTAAGCAAGGACAATCAAGTAGTAACCAGTGGAACTACAGTCTTAACAAATGAAAAATTGTCCGCTACCATCAATGTAGCCTTTCCCGATACACAATCCATTCAAGCAGGAGATACCCTGACCTTGTCTTTGCCTA
>CAUTRO010000004.1:0-16256 GCA_963540685.1 uncultured Streptococcus sp. | reverse complement strand
GTTAGAAATACTAAAATTCCAGGATAATATAAATGCTTTAAGCCTCCTTTAAGATTTCTACTATTATTTCGGGTATTTCGGGAGAAATACAAGAAATCATGAGCTATATCTGATATAATGAAGTAAAGTGATCGCAAAGGAGCAAAGAATGAACTCTTTAAAATTCCAATCAGTTTTTGATATTATTGGACCTGTGATGATTGGCCCATCTAGTAGCCATACTGCGGGTGCTGTTCGAATTGGTAAAATTGTTTCTTCTATATTTGGAGAGGAGCCCAAAGAGGTTGAGTTCCAATTATTTAATTCCTTCGCAAAAACCTATCGTGGTCATGGAACAGATTTAGCCTTGGTCGCGGGCATCCTAGGAATGGATACAGATGATCCTAGAATCCCAGAGAGTCTAAAAATCGCACATGAACGAGGCATTCGGATTGTTTGGTCTATTCAAAAAGAGAGCAATGCTCCTCACCCAAATACAACGACCATTACTGTAAAAAATGATCATAAAACGATTTCTGTCACTGGAATCTCAATTGGTGGTGGTAACATACAGGTTACTGAATTAAATGGCTTTGCCATCTCGCTAAATATGAATACGCCAACCATTATCATTGTTCACCAAGACGTCCCTGGGATGATCGCTCATGTGACAGAAGCCCTTTCTCGCTATGATATTAACATTGCACAAATGAATGTAACGCGGGAAAAAGCTGGAGAAAAAGCTATTATGATTATTGAAGTTGATTCAAGAAACTGTGAGGCAGCTATCGAAGATATTCGTAAAATTCCTCATCTTCATAATGTCAACTTTTTCAAATAAGGAGTTCGTATGTTTTATTCAATTGTAGACCTCGTAGAACAAGCAACCACGCAATATGAAGGAAACGTCGCAGAGTTAATGATTGCAACCGAATACGAATTAACCGGTCGAGAACGTGAAGAAGTCCTACGATTAATGACACGAAATCTCGAAGTAATGATTGATTCTGTTCGATTAGGTTTAGATGAAAACCATTCACGTAGTGGATTAACCGGAGGAGATGCTGCAAAGTTAGATCGCTATATCAAATCTGGTAAAACCTTATCTGACTTGACTGTCTTAACCGCTGCCAAGAACGCCATTGCTGTTAACGAGCACAATGCCAAAATGGGACTTGTTTGTGCAACACCTACAGCAGGATCTGCTGGTTGTCTTCCTGCCGTCCTCACAGCTGCGACCCAAAAATTAGGTCTAAACCATCAACAACAATTAGAATTTCTATTAGCCGCAGGAGCATTTGGTTTAGTCATCGCAAATAACGCTTCTATTTCAGGAGCAGAAGGTGGGTGCCAAGCAGAAGTTGGATCAGCTTCAGCCATGAGTGCAGCAGCGTTGACACTAGCTGCTGGAGGAACCCCATATCAGGCTAGTCAAGCTATCTGTTTCGTGATCAAAAATATGCTCGGACTCATTTGTGATCCAGTGGCAGGACTGGTTGAAGTTCCATGTGTCAAACGAAATGCAATGGGAGCCAGCTATGCCTTTATTGCCGCCGATATGGCCTTAGCAGGTATTGAATCAAAAATTCCTGTTGATGAAGTCATTGATGCCATGTACCAAGTTGGATCAAGTCTGCCAACCGCCTTTAGAGAAACTGCAGAAGGTGGCTTAGCCACAACACCAACCGGTCGTAAATTGCAAAAAGAAATATTTGGAGAATAAGATGCAAGCATTATTATTTGACTTAGACGGAACATTAGTCGACAGTTCAAAGGGTATAGCAAACAGTTTTCAACACACCTTTGACGAATTAAAATTCCCACAACCCGATGCAAAGACCATCCGAAGTTTTATGGGGCCACCCTTAATTTCGAGTTTTAAAGCCACACTTCCTGATTCCTTGGTAGATCAAGCGGTCGCTATCTATCGCCAGTATTATCATGAAAAAGGGCAATATGAATCAACCCTATTCCCTCATATTACTGAAGCTTTAACAGCTTTGAAAAATGAAGGTTTACAGCTTTACGTCACAACTTCAAAATATGAACCAGTAGCTTTACAAATGTGTCAAGATTTAGAAATAGCAAACTACTTTAATGGGATTTATGGTTCAAGTTCTGATCGTGTTCACAAGGCTGATGTCATCCAATATGCTTTGTCAACCAATAGCATTTCCAGTGACAAAGCACTGATCATTGGAGATACAAAATTTGACCTCATTGGAGGTCAAACTATTGGCATTAAAACAATGGCAGTCACCTGGGGGTTTGGAGAACTAGATGACCTGCTTCTTTATTCACCAGATTATATTTGCCACACCCCTCTTGAAATTCTTTCGACATTAAAAAAATAGGTTTACAAATTTGTAAACCTATTTTTTTAATAACCCCAAGCTGACAAGCCTTGTGAGCTGTATGCGTTATAAGCCGCCTGAATTTGATCATCAACGGTTGCAGTTGATCCCCAACCTGGCATTGTTTGGAACAAACCACTTGCTCCAGAAGCGTTTACTGCATTCACTTGACCATTCGATTCACGGGCAATGATAGCTTCCCAAGTAGAAGCAGGAACGCCTGTCATTTCAGCCATACGTGCAGCTGCATATGATCCTTGAGCCCCAGCTGTATTTCCATTTGATAAAACAATTCCACCACTTGTTGGTTGCGTAGCAGTAACTGTAGCATTCGCAACATAAGTTGTTTGTTTTTGAGCAACTTGTGCTGTTGCTTCAGTTGCTTGAGTTGTACTTTCAGCAGGTTTTGTTTGCTCTTGTGGAGCAATCTTATCAAGCATTGATTTAGAACGCTCACCCAATTCAATAATTTGACCTGCATAAATTAAATCTTCATTGGTCAAATTGTTAGATGCAATAATATTTTCTACTGAAGTGTTATTTTCAAGTGCAATTTTTGATAGAGTATCTCCAGACTTCACTTCGTAAGTTTCAGCATTCACTGTAGCAATACCAGAAATGAAAAGCGATGCTACTGAAAGCAAGGAAGTGACTGTCCATTGGAACTTTTTACTGTTCATGAATTTCATTCTCCTTTCGAACATAATTCTATCATACACACAAAATGTTACAGTTTCTTGTAGAATGTATTACAAATATTACAAGAATATGTGAATTTAATGTAAAAAGCGCTTTGTATAGCGCTTTTTCCTTATTTTTGAACCGGTATGAGCTTTTCTATCCATTTTTTAGATAAAAAACGAATAACATTAAACACAGAATAACGAGCAATGCTAGAGTATCTTTCACTCCCCACTGAAGACTTCGATAGCGTGTTCGTCCTTCCCCCCCTTTGTAACCTCTCGCTTCCATCGCAATTGCTAATGCATCTGCGCGTTTAAAACTAGAAGCAAATAGAGGAATGAGGATAGGAATAAAGGAACGGATCCTTTTTAATAGGTTTCCTTCACCAAAATCAACACCACGCGCCCTTTGAGCATTCATGATTCGATTCGTATCATCTACTAAGGTTGGAACAAAGCGCAAACTCATAGATAGCATTAACCCGATCTCATGAGCTGGAACCCTAATAATTTTTAGTGGTGTGAGGATCTTTTCAACAGCATCAGCTAAACTTAATGGTGTCGTCGTCACAGTTAGAATCGTTGAATAAAAAATGATTAAGATAAATCTACAAAATATAATTGCAGCTTGCATCAATCCTTGATCGGTTACCTTTAAAAACCACCATTGATACAACAATGTTCCTTGAGAGGTGGCAAATAATTGGAAAACAGTTGTAAACGCAATGATAAAAATCATTGATTTTAGGCCTTTGATATAAAAACTGATAGAAATTCTTGTTAGATACATCAAAGCAAAGATAAAACCAAAGAGAAGAATATTGGTCTGCAGGTTATTGGCCCAAAAAAGAAGAAAAATGAACAAAAACATCGAGAGCAACTTGCCACGAGGATCTAGTTGATGGATGATGGAATTTCCAGGGATATATCTTCCTAAAATCATATTATTCATGAAGTAACATCTCCTTTAGTTCCTCAATTTTGATTGGTAATCTCTCGAAATCCATTCCTCTCTGTTTCAATTGAAGAGCAAAATTCGTGACTTGTGGAACTCCTAGTTGAAGTTTGTGTAAATAGTCTACCTGTTGAAACACTTCTGTTGGGGAGCCTTTTAAGACGAGTTTCCCAGCTTCCAAAGCAAATACAGTATCTGCATAATTTGCTACATCATCCATTGTATGAGTAACTAGCACTAAGGTCATCCCCGTTTTATGTAGTGTTTCAAACAGCGCCATCAATTCCTTTCTACCTGCAGGGTCTAATCCTGCAGTTGGCTCGTCCAATACCAGGATCTCTGGTTCTATAGCTAAAATACCAGCGATTGCTACCCGCCTCATTTGTCCCCCTGATAGTTCAAACGGACTTTTTTCATAGATGGAATCCTCTAAACCAACGATTGCCAATTTTTCTCTGGCAATTTCCTCAGCTTTTTCCTTAGGTAGTCCAAAATTTTGTGGTCCAAAAGCTACATCCGCTAGAACAGTTTCTGCAAATAGCTGACTCTCAGGAAATTGAAACACTAAGCCAACTTTTTTTCTCAAGTACTTCATTTCTTTTGGTTCAGAATGATTATCTAAAACAAAATCATCAAATTGAATCGTTCCTTCAGTCGGACGAAGCAAACCGTTTAGTAATTGTAACAAAGTGGATTTTCCACTACCAGTATGCCCAATGATGGCGGTATAAGAGCCGTCCTGTATTTCCAGAGTTACATCAGAAAGCGCTTGTCCTTCAAAAGGACTTCCCTCTTGATAAGTATAATAGACATTCTTTAAAGAAATTCCCATAGTTGGTCTAATAACTCACTTTCTGTTAAATAATCCTGTTTTAACGGGAAATGCGGGCTCAAAGATTCTTGGACTTGTTTACTAAAAGGCTTATCTAATCCAATCTCGTGTAGATCATTTCTTGAAAACAGTTCCCTAGGCGTCATGGAAGACTCTAATTTTCCTTTTTGAAACACTAGGGTTCGATCACTTAGAGCGATTTCAGTTAAATCATGGGTAATGGAGATAATCGTTAATTGAAACTTTTTCTGGAGTTCCCGCATTACTGCCATTAGATCCTCTCGTCCTTCTGGATCTAACATACTAGTTGCTTCATCGAGTATGATAATATTTGGTCGCAAAGCAATAATACCCGCTATGGCCACTCGTTGTTTTTGACCACCCGACAATCGAGATGGTTCCCGATCTTTAAACTCTAGCATGCCAACTTGTTCAATAGCTTTCTCTACACGTTGAATCATTTCTTCCCGTGGAATTCCTTGGTTTTCCAAGCCAAAGGCGACATCATCTTCCACTGTTGCACCGACAAATTGATTGTCCGGATTCTGAAATACAATCCCAATTTTACTGCGGATTTCCCATATGGTTTCACGAGTCAACTGTTGCCCATCAATATAAATCTCACCAGACTCAGGTTCTAAAAGACCATCCATCAAGCGTACAACGGTAGATTTCCCACTACCATTGTGCCCAACAATTGAAAGCCACTCTCCTTGTTTCACGTGAAACGAAACAGTGTCAATTTGATACTCTTCTACTGTTTTGTCGTATCGAAACGATACATTTTTTAACTCTATAATATGTTTCATTTATTTAAATGTGTCTTTAAAGAGATAGCTACTTCCCTTAAAGTAATCGTAACCAGAATAAATTGTAAAAATCAGTGCAATATAAAGCAATACTTGCCCTGGAAGGGTCCAATGACAAAGCAAAAAGATGATAGCAAACATTTGGCTAAAGGTCTTAATTTTACCTGGCATGGCTGCGGCAAGGACTGTACCGCCTGTCTCGACAAGCAGAAGACGCAAACCAGTAACAGCTAACTCGCGACAAATGATAACAGCCGCGATCCAAGCAGGAACCATTTTTAATTCGATCATCATGATGAAGGCTGACATAACCAATAATTTATCTGCCATTGGATCTGCAAATTTTCCAAAATTACTAACCACATTCCATTTTCGTGCAAGGAAGCCATCTAAATAATCTGTAATACTTGCAATTGCAAAAATGACTGCTGCTACAATATGGCCTAGATAAGAATGGCTTAAACTTAAAATAGCAATAAAAATAGGAATCATCACAACTCGAAATAATGTCAACGCATTCGGAATATTTTCTTTTTTCATACTTCCTCCAAAAAATAAACTATCTTTACAGCTATTTTACTCATGCTGTAAACTTATAAAAATATACGATATAAATCACAAACCCAAGAATAGCAAAGCTAACTAGTAGATAATACAGGATCGGTAACCAGGTTGTTTTCTGCCTTAATTTTCTTGAATGGAGCTCTTCATCATCTACCAAGATTTCCTCATCAAATAACAACTCTTTCCCTTCACGAAAAGCTGTCAATAAAATGGATTCATCTAATCCCAAAGCCCAAGATAATTTCTTTAGATAGATTTGTGCGTAAAAAGGACTTGGTAGTAGATCAAACTCATCGTTTTCCAAGGCTTCTATATAAGGAGCTTCTATAGCTGTCTTTTTTGATAAGTCCTGTAAACTTAACTGTAAATTAAGTCTTGACAACCTTAACACTTGACCAATCGTTCTTTTTTTCATATTTTCCCTTCTTGACACACTGTTTACTACTTTTGAAAAATCATATAGTCAACCATCTCAGCCTGATCAATGAATTGATGACCTAACTTGATGATGTCTTGTAAACTAATACTCTGTAAAATCTTTGGAAGATCATAAGAAGTGCTACCGTCTGAAAAATATTCAAACTGAGTCGCACTATACTCAAGTGAATTTAAACCCTGCAAGAAATCACCAAACATTTCGCTTTTAATCGTATCTAAATGTTCCTGATTCACATCCGGATCCTTGTCAAATTGTTTGATGGCTGACCTAAATTGATGAGATAGAGAAACTGGTTCTTGAGTATCCATTGTCAAAATAACAAAATGGAAAACCTCTTCAACCTCTACTTCTAGTGTCAAGGAGTTGTCAATTTTCCCAGCTTCATATAAACTTTGAAAACGTTGTGAAGTCCATCCAAACATCATCGAAAATAGTAACTTCAGCATTAATTTATAACGAAATTTTTCCTCTTCCTTGATGACATCGTTCCCTCGAATTCCAATTGCCAACTTAGGACTAGCAACATCCATTCTACAGAATTGATTTAATTTTACTTCGTTTTTTTCTAAAGGAAGTCGTTCTACCTTGATCGATGAATGAGGGGGAAGCTGATCATATTCGTTTACAACTTGTAATACTGCATCAACATCGAAGTTTCCAATCACTAATAGATGCATCTGAGTTGGATGATAGAACAAATCAAAGTTCTCACGGAGATTATCTATTGTAATGTCAGAAATTGACTCTCTTGTTCCGGCAATATCATCTGCTAAAGGTGTTCCAGGATATAGATTTTCTAAGGCACCAAAAAATAATCGATAATCCGGACTATCTTGATACATTCCTATCTCTTGTTGAATTATCTCTCTTTCCTTAGCAACTGATTTTTCTGTAAAGGAAGCTTTTGAGACCATCTCCAATAACAACTTGATATTTTCAGAGACCCTTGAGGTTGTTGAGAAAAGATAACTGGTTTTGGTAAAACTTGTAAAGGCATTACTTTCCGCTCCTAATTGAACGAATTTTTTTAGAAAATCTTGACCTTTCTCATCTTCAAACACTTTATGTTCCAAAAAGTGAGCAATTCCTGCAGGATATTGTTTTTCATCACCATTCACTAAAATTCGTTTATCCACCGAACCAAACTTGGTTGTAAGCATCCCATAGGTTTCATAATAATCATCTTTTGGAATTAAATGAATTGTCAACCCATTTGACAAACGTGTAAAGTAAACCTGCTCGCCTACTGCTTCATAATATTTTTCTTTAATTTCCAATCTTTACACTACTTTCCTTCCATAAAATAAACCGACTGCAAATTAATGGTTTTTGCCGTTTCGATAATGTCTTCTTTAGTAACCTTATTGATAGCTTCTAGCCACTCCTCTAAAGAAAGAACTTTCGTTCCTAGGATCGTTTTCAGGTATTCTCTTTCGATTAAGGTGTTTTGTCGATCCTGAGCTAATAAAGTCGTATTCACCAAGATTTCCTTTGTCAATTGAAGCTCAGACTCTGTAAACTTTCCTCGTTTAAAATCATTCAACTGCCTCATAATCATGGTCATTACCTTGGTGCGATGTTCTTTATCAATACCAGCAAAAATTCTCATAAAGCCTGTAAAAATATCAAAATGGCTAGAGATTGTATAAGCCAGACCTTCTTTCTCACGAACTATTTGAAAAAGTCTCGAGTGCGAGAAAGCTCCCAACATCCCATTCAATACAACTAGGGGAATATGAAGAGGTTCTCCATACTGGGTAGAAAAATGGTAACCTAATTCTAAAATAGATTGTTGATTTTGCTTTTGCTCTAACTTCTCGCGAACTACGTTTGAAAAAGTTTGTTGATAGTTGACAGACAAGTTATTATCGCGTGGCTTGAATTCAAACTGGTTCACTCGATCCACAATAGCAACTTCATTAAAATCACCTACGAAAAAGAAGTCAATATTATCAAAATGAAGCATCTGATGAAACTGTGAAAGAGTGCTTTGAGCAGTCTCTTGTCTTACTAAATCAACTTTTCCCAATCTTGACATTCTGATAGTTTCATCTTCGAAAAATAGTTGATTCAATTGTCCATGTGCATAATAATAAGGCTCTTCAATTTCAGACTCCAAGTCTGAAATCGTATTTTTCTTTTCAACTTCAAATGTCTCAACATCAAAGTGATCTTCTACTACTAAAGGAGAAAAGAAGATTGTTTCTAGAATATCCAACATTTCATCAGTCAGTACATTTTTCTTACTCAAAAAGTCATCGCGTACAAACGAAATATTCAAATCGACATAGTGAACAGGTCCTCTTTTAGAAATTGAAGTTGACAATTCTGCTCCATACAGACTCGCTAATTTTTCACGGAATAATTGTGATGTTGGATATTTTTGGTTTGCAGTTTCCATCATACAAGCTACTAAAACACGTGCAGCCACTGTATCTTCATCCAATGGTGCTGTGAACCGGACCTTAATTTTATTTGTTTTAAATTTTTTTGATTGAAGAAAGTGAAGATTCACACCCTTAACTAATTCCATTTTCATCCTCGTTCTAATCAATAGTAACTTTCATTATAACACGAAATCACGCTAAAATCCTAATTCAAACTGAGAAAAAGGCCCTCAACTCACTCAATATTATCTACCCTAGAAAAACTGAAAATGTGGTATAATAACACGCAAAGAGGTAAACTATGAATTATAAATTATTTGACGACTTTATTACATTACAAGCTATCTTAAAAGAACTCGGTATCATACAGAGTGGTGGGGCAATTAAAGCCTTTCTTCAAGACAGAGACGTCTACGTCAACGATGAGTTAGAGCAACGGAGAGGCCGTAAACTTCGTGTCAATGATAAAATCGACATCCCAGAACTGAACATTACGATCACCATCCTCCAACCTTCTCCAGCAGAAATAGAAGAACATGTCAAAGAGAAAGAAGAAAAGGAACGTGTTGCTGAACTTGTTAAGCAACTGAATCAAAAACAAAAAAAACAAGCAAGAAAAATTGATAAAAACGAAAAAGCGATTCGCTTCCCTGGTATTTCATAATGTGGTTAAAACAATTATCCATTCACTATTTTCGTAATTACCAAGAACTTGAAGTTGAATTTCACCCTGGCTTAAATATTTTCTTAGGACAAAATGCTCAAGGAAAAACCAATATTCTCGAATCGATTTATTTTCTAGCCTTAACCAGAAGCCATCGAACACGAAATGATAAAGATCTTGTCTACTTCAAATCCACAGATTTTAAAGTTTCTGGTCTATTACAAAGAGAAACTGGACCGCTTTCATTAGAAATTTCTTTAACACCAAAAGGCCGGATTACGAAAGTCAACCATCTAAAACAAGCCAAATTATCGAACTATATTGGCCATATGAATGTCGTCCTTTTTGCACCGGAAGATTTACAGTTAATCAAAGGGGCTCCTGCAGGACGTCGAAAATTTATTGACATTGAATTGGGACAGATGAAACCTATTTATCTATCCGACTTATCTCAGTACCACCATGTTCTTAAACAAAGAAACAGCTATCTAAAAAATTCCGAAAAAATTGATGAAACATTTTTGGACGTATTAGATTCACAACTCGCTAGTTTTGGAAGTCGCGTCATCCACCATCGACTTGATTTTATACAAAAATTAGAAGCTAAATCTAAAGAAAAACACGCTCTACTTTCTAACAATAAAGAAGACCTGACAATCCAATATCAGTCAACTGTTTTTTCAGAAGAAATGGATGATTTGGAAGAGCAATTTTTCTGTATGTTGGAAAAAAATCGCCAAAAGGACCTTTTTAGAAAAACAACAAGTATTGGACCACACAGGGATGATTTGATATTCTTTATTAATGAAATGAATGCCAATTTTGGTAGTCAAGGACAGCATCGGAGTGTTGTTCTTTCCCTAAAATTAGCAGAAATCGAATTAATGGAAGAAATCACTAGAGAAAAGCCAATTTTACTACTTGACGATGTTATGAGTGAGCTTGACAATTATCGTCAACTTCAACTTCTTGAAACCATCTCCAATAGTATTCAGACATTTATCACAACGACAACTCTTGATCATTTAAAAGAACTACCTGAAGAATTAAAAATCTTCACTATTCAATCCGGACAGATCAAAACAACACCTTGACAATACTGTCAAGGTGTTGTTGATTATATTTACGATATTGTAAACTTATTGTGCTGAGTAATTAGGTGCCTCGTTTGTGATTTGTACATCATGAGGGTGACTTTCTTTTAGTCCTGCACCACTCATTTCAACAAATTGAGCATGGTCGTGTAAATCCTGAATGGTTGCTGCACCAACATAGCCCATACCTGAACGGATACCACCGATCATTTGGAAGACCATATCGGCCACAGAACCTTTATAAGCAACACGTCCTTCAATTCCTTCAGGGACCAATTTATTGGCTTCATTGACAGATCCTTGGAAATAACGGTCACTCGAACCTTTCTTCATCGCTGCAATAGAGCCCATACCACGATAGGTTTTAAATTTACGACCTTGGAAGATTTCTGTTTCACCTGGTGCTTCATCTGTTCCTGCAAGCATTGATCCAAGCATAACCGCATTACCACCAGCTGCAAGAGCTTTGACGATATCTCCTGAATACTTAATACCACCATCAGCAATGATTGTTTTACCATATTCACGAGCCACAGCAGCAGCATCATAAATTGCAGTCACTTGAGGAACACCAACCCCTGCTACAACACGAGTTGTACAGATAGAACCTGGTCCAATTCCGACTTTAACAACGTCTACCCCTGCATCAAATAACGCACGAGCGCCTTCAGCTGTTGCAATATTTCCTGCGATCAAGGTACGATTTGGGAAATGAGCACGAATTTCTGCAATTTTACGAAGAACCCCAGCAGAATGTCCATGAGCAGTATCGATAACAATTGCATCTGCACCTGCTTCAAAAAGGGCTTCTGCACGTTCAAAGGTATCTGAAGTAACCCCTACGGCACCAGCTACAAGCAAGCGACCAAATTCATCCTTTGCTGCATTTGGAAACTCAATTACTTTTTCAATATCTTTGATCGTGATCAAACCAGAAAGACGACCATTTTCATCTACTAATGGTAATTTTTCAATACGGTGTTCTTGTAAAATACGCTCAGCTGTTTCCAAATCAGTCCCAACTGGTGCAGTCACCAAATTTTCACTTGTCATGTGATTTGAAATAGGTTGATTGTAATCAGAAATAAAGCGCAAGTCACGATTCGTAAGAATACCAACTAATTTACGATTTTCAAGTGTTTCAACGACTGGAACACCACTGATTCGGTATCGTCCCATGAGCTCATTTGCTTCTGAAATTGTATGAGATGGGGTCAAATAGAAAGGATCAATAATAACGCCATTTTCAGAACGTTTTACCTTACGTACTTCATCTGCCTGTTGCTCAATTGACATATTTTTATGGATAACACCAAGTCCACCAGCACGCGCCATTGCAATTGCCATTTGACTTTCTGTCACTGTATCCATAGCGGCAGTAATGATTGGGATGTTCAAGCGTAAATTACTTGCTAATTGTGTACTTAAATCAGCATCATTAGGCAATACGTGACTTTCTGCTGGAATCAAAAGCACGTCATCGAATGTAAACCCTTTTTTTAAAAACTTAGTGTCCCAATTAGACATTAGCTGGATCCTCTTTTCTTTTTATTTGAGCAAGGCTCGAATTTTATTGTTAATATCATACCATTCTATCGCAATTTGTCAATCATTTATTGGCAAATTACAAAGAAACCTGCTAGAGTATATCTCTATTGCATTTTAGAGTAACTATTTTTTGAAATACGTAATTCCCATCGCAGATTTTACTTCATCTAAGGTTTGAGCTGCTACACTTCGAGCACGCTCACTTCCTTTTTCAAGAATAGAGTATACTTCCCCCATATCCTTTGCAAACTCAAGGCGTCTTTCTCGAATCGGTCTTAATTCACGATCTAAAATTTCTAAAAGATACCGTTTGGTCTTTACATCACCAAGTCCACCACGTTGATAGTGTTCTTTCATTTCTGTAATTTCATCTGCATCTTCTGGTCGACCAAATACATCCAAGTAATGAAATACCATATTCCCTTCGATTTTTCCTGGGTCCTCCACTTTAATATGATCAGGATCGGTATACATACTCATCACTTTTTTCTTTAAAGTATCTGCATCATCAGCTAGGTAGATTCCATTATTTAAGGATTTAGACATTTTAGCATTTCCATCTAAACCAGGTAAGCGTCCTGCTGCTTCATTTTCAGGATAAATTCCTTCAGGTTCCACCAAAGTATCTGTATTGTACGCATGATTAAAGGAACGAACAATCTCACGAGTTTGCTCGATCATTGGCTTTTGGTCATTTCCTACTGGAACAAAATTCGCTTTAAATGCCGTAATATCAGCTGCTTGCGAAATAGGGTATACCAAAAATCCTGTAGGAATACTCTCACCAAAACCTTTTTGAGAAATCTCGGTTTTTACAGTTGGGTTTCTTTCAAGTCGCGCCAAAGATACCAGATTCATATAGTACATGGTCAATTCTGCTAATTCAGGAATCTGACTTTGAATAAAAATCGTTACTTTTTCAGGATCTAGGCCAGCAGCTAGATAATCTAAAGCAACATTGCCAATAGAATCTACTATGGTTTTTGGATCTTTTGCATGGTCTGTCAAAGCTTGCTGGTCTGCTAGAAAAACAAACATATTATATTCGTCTTTATTTTGTAGCAAAACGCGATTTTTTAAAGAACCAACATAGTGGCCAATATGAAGTTTTCCTGTTGGTCTATCTCCTGTCAAAATGATGGGTTTTGTCATACTCTTCTCCTTAATCGTTATCCTTATCATTATAGCACTTTCTAGTTGAAAATGTTAGTCTCTCCTCTATTTTGTGTCGAATTAACACTTTACAATCTTGTCAACTTAATTTACAAGATTGTAAAAAACAAATTGACACTAAAAAAGTTGAATTTTCCTCTATTTTCTAGTAAAATGAAGACATTATAGAAAGAGGAGAAAATCATTGCTTACAGTATCAGACGTCTCACTACGTTTTAGTGATCGAAAATTGTTTGACGATGTCAATATCAACTTTACAGAGGGAAACACATACGGTCTCATTGGAGCCAATGGTGCCGGAAAATCAACCTTTTTAAAAATTTTAGCTGGAGATATCGAACCAACGACTGGACATATTTCTCTTGGTCCAGATGAGCGTTTGTCCGTTCTTCGCCAAAATCACTTTGACTATGAAGACGAGCGTGTCATCGATGTTGTGATCATGGGGAATGAAAAACTCTACAACATTATGAAAGAGAAAGATGCTATCTACATGAAAGAAGATTTTTCTGATGAAGATGGTGTCCGTGCAGCTGAACTTGAAGGAGAATTCGCAGAACTTGGTGGATGGGAAGCAGAAAGCGAAGCTTCTCAATTGCTACAAAATCTAAATATTTCTGAAGATCTCCACTATCAAACTATGAGTGAGTTAGCAAATGGGGAAAAGGTGAAAGTTCTCTTAGCTAAGGCCCTCTTTGGTAAACCAGATGTCCTTCTTTTGGACGAACCGACCAACGGTCTGGATATTCAGTCTATCACATGGTTAGAAGACTTTCTGATTGATTTTGAAAATACTGTTATCGTTGTCTCCCATGACCGCCACTTTTTGAATAAAGTTTGTACCCATATGGCGGATCTAGACTTTGGAAAAATCAAACTATACGTCGGAAACTATGATTTCTGGAAGGAATCTTCTGAACTTGCAGCTAAATTACAAGCAGATAGAAATGCAAAAGCTGAAGAAAAAATTAAACAATTGCAAGAGTTTGTTGCACGATTCTCGGCCAACGCTTCAAAATCAAAGCAAGCAACATCGCGTAAAAAAATGCTTGACAAGATCGAACTAGAAGAGATTGTACCATCTAGTCGGAAGTACCCATTTATTAACTTTAAAGCGGAACGAGAAATCGGGAATGATCTCTTGACAGTTGAAAATCTCTCTGTCAAGATCGATGGAGAAACCATCCTTGACAATATCAGCTTTATCTTACGTCCCGGTGATAAAACAGCTCTGATCGGACAGAACGACATTCAAACAACTGCATTAATCCGTGCATTGATGGATGATATTGAGTACGAGGGGACTGTCAAGTGGGGAGTCACTACTAGTCGATCTTATCTACCGAAAGATAATAGTCGAGACTTTGCGGGTGGAGAAAGTATTCTCGATTGGCTTCGTCAATTTGCAAGTAAAGAAGAGGATGACAACACCTTCCTTCGTGGTTTCCTAGGACGCATGCTCTTTTCTGGTGATGAAGTTAACAAGTCTGTCAACGTCTTGTCAGGGGGAGAAAAGGTCCGTGTTATGTTGTCAAAATTGATGCTCCTCAAATCAAATGTTCTTGTTTTAGATGATCCTACCAATCACTTAGATTTGGAGTCTATCTCAAGTTTGAATGATGGATTAAAGAATTTTAAAGAATCCATTATCTTTGCCAGCCACGACCATGAATTCATTCAGACACTTGCCAATCACATTATCGTTCTTTCAAAAAATGGTGTTATTGACCGCATTGATGAAACCTATGATGAGTTTCTTGAAAATGAAGAAGTTCAAGCAAAAGTGAAAGAACTTTGGAGTTAATAATAAAAATAAAGAGCCCTGAAATAATAATTTCAGGCTCTTTCAGTAGAAATATATGAATAAAACAAAGCTAAAAACATCTCTTTTTATAGTATCTTCTTTCCTGATTCCAGCTATCATTATGTTCTTTATTTACCTGTCACAAGGAATCTACTGGAACAGTGATACATCCCCATTGTTAGGTGATGGGTATCATCAGTATGTTATCTTTGATACCACACTTCGAAATATTTTACACGGGACAGATAGCCTATTTTACAGTTTTCAAAGTGGTTTAGGTATTAATTTCTATGCACTCAGTAGTTATTATCTAGGAAGTTTCTTTTCTCCTCTTGTTTACTTCTTTGATGCGCAATCCATGCCGGATGCTGTTTATCTCATCACTCTTCTGAAATTTGGAGCAATTGGGTTAAGCACCTATGTTAGTCTACATGGAATGTTTGCTAAAATCCCTAGATTCCTGGTTCTTACCCTTTCAACATCATTTGCTCTGATGAGTTTTGCCATCAGTCAACTTGAAATCAAAACCTGGTTAGATGTTTTTATCCTAGCACCATTAATTCTTTATGGATTCAAAAAACTAATTTATAACGAAGGAGAGATTCTCTACTTTGTTAGTTTGACCATTTTGTTTATCCAAAATTATTATTTTGGATTCATGATGTCTATTTTTCTTATTTTATGGTACTTTACACAATTGTCATGGAATATCAAAGAAATTGGGAAACGCTTCTTTCATTTTGTAAGTGTATCTCTTTTATCGGTTATAACAAGTCTAGTAATGTTATATCCTACCTTCTTAGATTTACGCACCCATGGAGAAAGTTTTTCAAAGGTTGACAGTATCTTTACAGAAAAAAGCTGGTATCTCGACGTCTTTGCTAAAAATTTTATTGGCAGCTTTGACACTACCAAATATGGATCGATTCCAATGATCTATGTAGGGCTATTTCCTCTTTTACTAGCGATTA
>CAUTRO010000003.1:0-18099 GCA_963540685.1 uncultured Streptococcus sp. | reverse complement strand
AATGACAATTGGGATTGATAAGATTGGTTTTGCGACGAGCCCTTATGTCTTGCGTTTAGAAGATTTGGCGGCTGCTCGTGATACTGATCCCGAAAAACTGAGCAAGGGTCTTCTCTTAAAAGAACAAAGTGTTGCACCGATCACAGAAGACATCGTCACACTCGCTGCAACGGCCGCAGATGACATTTTGACAGATGAAGATAAACAAGCGATCGATATGGTGATTCTTGCAACGGAATCGGGGATTGACCAGAGTAAAGCTGCTGCTATTTTTGTACATGGGTTACTAGACATTCAGCCCTTTGCTCGCTCTTTTGAGATGAAAGAAGCTTGCTATGCTGCAACGGCGGCCTTGGATTATGCTAAACTTCATGTTGAAAAATTCCCTCAGAGCAAGGTTTTGGTCATTGCCAGTGACATTGCTAAATACGGAATTGGAACTCCTGGAGAACCTACACAAGGGGCTGGAGCGGTTGCCATGCTGATCAGTCAAGACCCGCGTATTTTAGCATTTAATGATGACAATGTGGCTCAAACACGTGATGTCATGGATTTTTGGCGCCCAAATTATGCAACAACCCCCTTCGTGAATGGGATTTATTCAACGCAACAATATCTAGATTCTCTGAAAACAACCTGGGCGGAATACCAGAAACGGACTGGCCTTGCCTTGACAGACTTTACAGCCGTCTGCTTCCACTTGCCTTATCCTAAATTAGCTCTCAAGGGCTTGAAAAAAATCTTGGATAAGTCAGTATCAGAAGAGAAAAAAGATCAATTACAATACAACTTTGATCAATCGATTCTATACAGCCAACGCGTAGGAAATATCTACACTGGATCTCTTTTCTTAGGCTTGCTGTCACTACTGGAAAATCAACCCCAACTCAAAGCTGGGGACCGAATCGCCCTCTTTAGCTATGGAAGTGGAGCAGTTTCTGAGATTTTTAGTGCCAATCTCGTTCCTGATTTTGAGCAACTTTTAGATCACAAACGCATGGAAAAACTAGACCAACGTACGGTTCTTAGTGTTGCTGACTACGAACGACTCTTTTATGAGGAAGTAGATCTAGATCCTAGTGGCAATCAAGTGTTTGAGCCTGCTACGCATCAAACTTTTGCTTTGATAGAGATCAAGGAACACCAACGCACTTACCAGAAAGTAGAAAAATAATGGCACGATTACCAGGTTTTGCAAAACTTTCGCCCACTGAACGCATAGAGGCCTTACTGAAGGAAGGCCTCTTAACTTGGGATGAAGCACAGATCTTAAAAGAACAAAAGGGACTCCCCCTCTCTATTGCAGATCAACTGACGGAAAATGTCTTGTCGACCTTTGATCTGCCTTTTAGCCTCGCTCCTTATTTTCTGATCAATGGTCGTGACTATGTCCTTCCTATGGTCACAGAAGAGCCTTCCGTAGTTGCTGCAGCCAGCTTTGCAGCCAAGCTCATCCAACGTTCGGGCGGTTTCACCACCCAAGTGCACCAACGCCAAATGATCGGTGAGATTGCTCTGACAGATGTTATGGATGTGGAAATGGCTAGCAAGCGCATCCTAGAAGACAAGGAAACTCTTCTTCAGCTGGCTAATGAAGCCTATCCTTCTATCGTCAAGCGTGGAGGCGGAGCGAGGGATCTTTGGGTCGAAAACAAGGGGAACTTTCTCATTGTCTACTTGGCTGTCGATCCTAAAGAAGCCATGGGGGCCAATATGCTCAACACGATGCTGGAAGCTCTGACCGATCGTATTCAAGAACTCTCTGGTGGACAGGCCTTAATGGCGATTTTATCCAACTTGGCCACGCGCTCTTTGGTGAGTGCACGGTGTGCCATTGATTTTAAAGCACTGAGTCGAAATCCTGAGGAAGCCATTGAGATTGCCCACCGGATGGAGCTAGCTAGCCAACTGGCTCAAGTGGATCCTTACCGTGCAGCCACTCATAACAAGGGGATTTTTAACGGGATTGATGCCCTGGTCCTTGCGACAGGTAATGACTGGCGGGCCATCGAAGCAGGAGCCCATGCCTATGCTACACAAAGTGGCCAATATAAGGGTTTGAGCCAATGGAAAAGTCAGCCGGAAGAGAAAAAACTCTATGGTGAGATCACCTTGCCAATGCCAGTTGCAACAAAAGGAGGCTCTATCGGCCTAAATCCAACGGTTCAAATTAGCCATCGTTTGCTAGGAGAACCTTCTGCTATTGAATTAGCAGGTATCATCGCGTCACTGGGTTTGGCGCAGAATTTCGCTGCCCTCAAAGCCCTTGTCACCACAGGGATCCAAGCAGGACATATGAAACTCCAAGCACGCTCCCTCGCTCTTCTAGCAGGAGCGAAGGATGAAGAAGTTCCCCGTCTGGTCAGCCAACTCCTTGAAAACAAACCCTTTAATTTAGAAAAAGCACAAACACTCTTACAAGAATTGAGAAAATAAAAGAACTAAGACCCACGTCTTAGTTCTTTTGTGTTTTTAAAAAATGTTCCTTATTGTTTTAAGAATGGCAGATCGGGCTCTTTCTTGCTATAGAGCACCACTTCGATAAAGGTTCCTACTTGGACGGCAAAGAGCAGTCCGACGAGAAGATTGATCCGATGCTCTGTTTCATAGAACGGGGAGTTCCATAAGAAGTGATTGGCTACTGTCGAGACAACACACCAGAGTCCAAAGAGTTTTTCCTTTTGCTGGGTCACTTGGGACAGCAAAAGGAAGACTCCAACCGATACAACTGCTGTATAGAGAGCATGTGAAGCTAATCCACCAGATATACGGTTAATAGCCTCAGTAACCGCAGCTAATTGGCTAGTTTTTGTTTGACGGACAACATAGCCTAAATCCTCAATGATCTGGAAACCAAAACCAGAGCCCAAGCCCGCAATGAGAATCGATTTCAGATCCTTTTTGCCAACCATTAAGACAACCCAAAAGGCAACTAGGGCCTTAAAGAATTCTTCTGAGAATGGGGCAGTCAAGGCATCGGTCCACTTGTTAAAGACAGTGGCATCTTTGATCACATGGCTATTTAGAATGTCAATTAAGCTATTTCCTGAAAAACTCAACCATCCTGCTACGAAAGCCCCTCCAAACATAGCAATCCATAGGATGTAGCTTGGTACGGACAACTGCTTAGCCAATCGTTTTGAAAAGAGGTAGAGCGGAATAATAATAGCAGCCAAGACAGACAAGTTTAAGACCAAGTCTCTGCCTGCAGACTGGCTAAATTCTTGTTGAGAAAGATGACCGAGTTCAAACTCCAAGCCAATTCCTGCAAACAGTAAAAAGAGATAGATTGAGGCTCTTTGAATTTTAGTCATCTTGCTTTCCTCCCTTTTGTTTCTTTGAGCGAACTAGGTAAACGACAATCGCTAGAAGGGTTGCCCCAAATAGGCCTGCGGCTAGGATGTAATCATAGTCAAAATCAACAAGATCAATCTGCTCTTCGTAAGCAGCATCTTCTTCGTCATCTAAATCTTGCAGGGCACTTTTTCCATGCTCATCTGCTACCTTTTGTTCAGCTTCTTTTCGAATTTCCTGCAAGCGTTGGAAGGTTTTCTCAGCTCTTGCCATCCCTTCTTCTGTTGCTTTCATACTAGCCTCCTCAGGCTGAGAAGCAAGGGCAATCTGTTCCTGATCACTTAGATCTTGTTCAACCATCCACTGAGATTCCAATCGTTCCATTTCAGTACGAATCGCCCCATCTTCGAATAAATCCGGATACTTGGCTACAAGGTCATTGATTCTTGAAATGGTCCAATACCAGGAGCGGTCATTGTAATGATCCCCTAATTCTTGGTAGGCTTGATAGGTGTTGAGAATATTGCCATAGTAGGGTAGGTAAGGAGCATTCCGCGGACTGCCCATTGACAGCCACATGGTGCCTCCACCAGCACTCGCTGGGACTTCATCTTTCAGTTGGAAAATATGGGTCTCCATGACATTTGGATTGGAGATGGGATATTTATAAACGGCATCAAACTCTCCTTTTTTCGGGATGCCTTTTCCATCCAGCTCCATTTGATCCTGTGGTTTGTATTTGGTTCCTTCCAAACGATTGCGTTGGAGATTCATGGCATCGCGGAGAGTTAATTTCCGATCCGTTGTATGAAGAAGGTCAAAGGACGCATCGTCATATTTAACAGGAGAGCTTGGGTCTAGCGATTTGATCCCCGACCAAACCCGCGAGCGATCCGCTTCTTGCAAAGGCGGATTATAGGATTGTGACACGTGGAATTTCCCATCCACTTCCTTATAGCTATTTGCTTCTTTGGCAACTGTTTCAAGATCCTTAGAGGCAATCGTACGCTCTGTATCCGATACATCTACATGACCTAAGAAGAAGGTATTCGGGAATACTGCATAGCGATCTTCTGGAAATAGGATAGCTGCATATTGGTGACCGGATAGGATTTCCATATACCAGACACCTTCTTTATCGGCAATGGTCACAATATTTCCTTCTGCAGCGCCTTTTTCTTCGACGATTTTAGCAATGAGTTCAACCCCTTCTCTTGCAGTTTTCACACTCGGGAGAACAATACTGGTCAGGCCCGATTCCGCGAGGCCATCCTTGACGTAGGGATCCACTTTTTGGATCTTGTCATTTGCTGAAGCAGATACAGTGGCAGAAATGGAAACCCCATATTCATTGAATCCTGCTTCGTCAAAAATTCCCTGATCAGGGGTGACATCTGGGATAGCTGTATACTTATAGCTAATCTCTGGCAAAGGATATTGAAAACCGTTGGCGGCATCCTCAAAGATAGCCCCCTTTTTATTGTATACCCGTTCTCTGACCACAAAATTTTTATTGTGGTTGGGCTCTAAATCTTCGGTGCGCCCCACCAGGGTCGAGCCGTCTGCTGTCAGTTTCTTCCCGATGATGAACCCGGTACAAGCCTCTACAGGTTGAGCAATCAACAAAAGCGGAAGCAAGGCTGCTACAGCTGATCGAAAATAGTGCTTCTTCATCCTAAACTCCTTTTTAAAAATGTTTTTCCTTATTTAGTATACTCTTTTACAGTTCGATTTTGCAAGCGATTCCAGTAACCGTAAAGGATTCGTAAACTATCAGAATTTTTGAGGGGAACCCCTTAACAAAAAAGAGAGATTGAGAAAGAACTCTGTAAAATAAAAAATTTGAAAAGATTTCCCAAATCTTTTCAACTTTTTTATTTTCTCTGTTGCTGTGCTTGCCACAATTTTCCATAAAGGAGATAGTCGACTTCTCGGAGCTCTTTCAGGTTCTCACAGCCGAGCGCACAAAGGATCAACTTGAGGTCTTCTTTCCACCCTTGGACAATAGCGATCACTTCTTCGATGCTCTTTGTCTCTACCATCTCTAGAAAAACGCGGGATAGGCCTACACCACGGGCTCCAAGGACCAAGGCCTTGACCATATCAAGGGGATGACGGATGCCACCACTAGCGAGGATCTCAACCTGATCTATCTGATCCTGTAACTGTAAGAGACACTGGGCAGTTGATTGTCCCCAATCATCCAGATAAGCGCGATTGCCCCCACGACGATTCTCAATATAGGCAAAACTAGTGCCACCACGGCCAGAAATATCAATGGTTTTGATCCCAGCCTCTAGTGCCAGCTGAACTGTTTTTGGATCCATCCCAAAGCCGACTTCTTTCAGGACTACCGGCACAGGAAAGGCCTGCCCATAGCTCTGGAGATAGTCTTTCCAAGTGTGGAAAATCCGCTCCCCTTCTGGCATGAGTAACTCTTGCATCAGATTCACATGAACTTGAAGAAAGAGAGGTTGCAACTCTTTTACTGTTCTTAAGCCCAAGTCTGGCTCTTTATCGATTCCGATATTGGTTGCTAAAAGAAGATGAGGATGGTCTGTTTTGACAGCGTACGATTGATCCTTCGGATCCTTCAGTGCTGCACTGTAAGAGCCGGTCACAAAGAGAATCCCACAGGCTTCAGCTACCGCTGCCAACTTTTGATTGATCTCTTTGGCCCGTTTACTCCCTCCTGTCATGGCATTGATATAAAAAGGAAACTCCCAATCACGCCCTGCAAAATGGGTTGTTAGATCAATCTTCTCTAGATCCACAAGTGGGAGGGATCGGTGAATCAACTCGATCTCATCAAAGCTATTATAGGAGGAGCTATGCTCCAAAGCATAGCGAATATGCTGGTCTTTTCGATTTTCGCTCACGAATCTCCCATCCTTTCTTGGTAAATGACTTCAATATTCTTTTCCTTCCAGCGGTCTTTCAAAGTCTGAGTCTCAACTGGGTCAAAACTAAGGGCAATCCCACAGTCTCCTCCTCCAGCACCACTTGACTTGGCACAGGCAGAGAGGCCCTCTGTCGCTTGCTGAAGGACTTTTAAAGCTGGGGTATAGATCAAAGGGTTCAAAAACTTTAGGTTCTGATCTGCACGTTGGATATTTTCTTCGATCCCCTTTTTGTTCCCCTCACGTAGACCTTTTTCAAGATTCTCCACTGCAGTTTGACTCTCCTTGAGAAAGGGTTCCTTGATCGCACCCTTGATCTGGCGGATCAAATCACTTGAAATCGCTGGTTCCTTGGTCCAACCAACCAGAAAATCATAAGAGACTGCTGGCTGGATCACTCGGATCTGGTAGGCCCAATCCAGGTCTAACACTTGTGAAAGAGGTTGAGAACCCAAGGCGTCATGCAACCAAGCCCGATCAAAGGACTGGTAATAAATCAAGTCCTCATAGGCAATACAAGCCAAATCCCCCATCGAACCATTGTCTCCCCTTTGCACCAAGACGACTGCGGCTAGTCGAAAGAGTAGATCCGGACTTAGGTCTACTTCATACAGAGCCGCCATGGCCTTGATGACGAGCAAAACCACACTTCCGCTGGAACCAATCCCATACTTTTTTCCCTCTTCGCCCAGTGTTCCTCTAAGGTGAAGATCAAAAGGTTTAGGGGCTATTCCCTGATCGTTCAACCATTCTTCCATGAGTTGAACGGTCTCTTGAATCAAGGCGTAATCCTTATTTGGGGTCAAGTCCACCTTGTAACCAAAGAGATCTGAGGCTAGCTGGTAGCTTCTAGCTTCTTGGATGGTAGCTGACAGATAAATGGGGATAAACTGAATCACTGCCCCATACCCAGGCGTTAGCACAGCGTATTCTCCGGCTAGATAGAGCTTGCCCCCGGTCTGTACCTGATACTTAGTCTTCATCTTGAGGGTCCTTTGTCTTAGATACGATGGTCCGATAGCGGGCGTCAAATAAAGGCACCAGCTGATCCAAGTCTTCTTCTAAACAGAGGACTTTAACGTTTGGCCCTGCATCCATGGTAAAATAACAAGCATGGCCTGCCACACGGAGTTCACGGACATAGTCCATGGCTTTGTAACTTTCTTCTGTCAAGTAGCTAAAGGCCGGTGTAGCCGTCTTTGTGGTCGCATGCATAGCAAGGGCATTGCGCTCTGTCAACTGACCGACCTGTTCAAAATCATTGGCTGCTAGGTAATCCAACATGTCCTTGTAATCCTGCATAGACTGTTCGATCCATTCTTTGAAATTGGTCGAGGTCTCCATGCAGCGTTTCATCCCTTCCCGACTTGAAACAGGCTTTTGCTTGTCATTGAGAACCAGCATGATCATGGCTAATTTCAGGTCTGTCTGAACCTTGTAAATCTCGCCACTTTCTTTGTCCCAGGCTGCTAAGGGACCAAAGAAGGACCGAGAGGAGGACCCCGAAGCAAACTTGGCTTTTTGAGCTAATTCCTCCTGAGTTAATCCCAAATCATAATACCGATTGCAGGCCTTGACCAGAGCAGAAAGTCCACTCGAGCTAGAGGACAAGCCAGCTGCGGTTGGCATGTTGTTGCTTGTATCCACCCGGACAAACCCTGCTTCATCAGCTGGCTTCAAGCCATCAATCACAGCTCCAATTTTGGCCTGCTCAGCTGGACTTTGGAATTTTCCATCGATATAAAATTCATGCGCTGTCGCATCAGCTGGCAAGGGAGACAGGCTGGTTTCTGTATACATATTTTCTAAGGTCAACGAAATCGAACTGGTCGAAGGGACCATCGTTTTAGCGTCTTCTTTTCCCCAGTATTTGATAATCGCGATATTGGCATAGGACTTCGCCTTTACAGCTTTTCGATCCATGTATGGTGCGCTCCTTCTTTTTCTAATGCTTGGGCAATAACTTCAGCTTCTCGAGGATCCTTGGTCAGTGCAATCACACAGCCTCCAAGGCCACCCCCGCTCATTTTAGCTCCTAAGGCTCCGTTTTCGAGGGCAACAGCAACCAAATGGTCTGCTTCAACACAGCTGACACCGACAGCTCTCAAGTGTTCATGGCAAGCCGTAAGAGCCTGTCCGAGAACAATAAGATCTTTATCTTTCAAAGCCCCTTCCACTTGCTGGGTCAACTGCCCAATCTCGTGAAAATGAGCCAAGACTTCCTGCCCCTTGGCTTCAACTTTTTGAATGGCTTCGCGGGTATTGCCGTGAATACCTGTATCCGCAATCACCAAAGTCGCTTCTATATCCAGCTCCATCGGGTAAAAACCGACATTTCGGATGAATTTAATGGCTTGATCGCTCAAACAGGTCTTGGCATCGAGCCCGCTTGGATTCATATGGGCAATGGTTTCTGCTCGATTGACCAGGATTTCTAAGGTCTCATCATCCAGCTCCTCTTGATAATAGTCAAAAACTGCACGAATAGCTGCGATACTGACCGCCGCAGAGGACCCCATCCCCCGGTTTTCCGGTACCATAGACTGAATCCGGCAGCGAATCCGGGCCTCACGAATCCCGAGGTGCTCAAGAGACGCAAAAACCGCCATGGACAAGGTGTCGTCTTCAAACAAAATCCATGGGCTGTCTGCTGGGATAATCTGGCAGGTCACTTCGATATGATGGAGAGGCAGGGCAATAGCTGGATAGCCATAGACCACCGCATGCTCTCCAATTAAGATAATTTTACTATGCGCCTTTCCGACGCCTATCTCTTTATGCATATTCATCTCGCTCTATTAAGGTCATTACTATTTTAATATAAATCAGCCAAAAAAGCGATGCTTTTGAAGGAAATCCAACCTAAGACGGAGTTCAAAATAATTTTCCTATCGGCTTCTTTCTCACAGGCTGGACTTAAAAGGCTAGGATCCAACATCCTAGCCTTCCTATCTATTTCTCAAATTCTTGTTTGATCAAGTCCATCAAGCCATTGCGGTCCAAGATCCATTGGGCCCGTTCGTCCTTCTCGTAGGTGCGATTGGACAAAAAGATCACAGCTTCCTGCCTCTTGCGATTGTACATGAGGAAGGTTCCTGTATAGCCTGTATGATCCAACCAGTCACCCTCTAGATTCCAACCGAGAGACCGGGTCTTACCTTCTTCACGTGCAAAATTCTGAGACAGATCACGCGCAAAATCATCCCTCAAGTAATGCTCTAAGAAGCTCTCTAGATCTGAAACAGTTGAAAAAAGTCCGGCACTACCCGCATGACAGCCCAGAACTCGCGCTTTGGGGTCATGAACACATCCTGAAGCGACACCACGGACTGTTGGCACCGCCTTTTTGACCGGTCCAAACCGTGTTTCTGTCATCTTCCAAGGTTCAAAAATCAGCTTTTGAAACAAGTCATCTAAGGACTGGCCAAATGCTTCTTCTAACCAAAAACCTAGCAAAAGAAAATTGACGTCGGTGTAATGAAAACTCTTGTCCTCTTTCAACTGCAAATTTTCAAGCGCTTCTTTCAACTGTCTGGCATCCAATTGATCCCGATTTGGGATAAAGGGATCGAGCCCAGATGTATGGGTCAACAGTTCTCGAATACTTGTCTTTGAATGGACAAAACGTGGGTAAAGCTCTTTAAAAGGGCAATCGAGCGGAAGCTCCCCTTTCGCATGCAAAAAGGCACAGATGGTAGCGACGCCGACGACCTTGCTGACACTGGCCAAATCATAGACCAGATTAGCCTCTACTGGCTCTCCTTTTTCAGGGTCAGCAACTCCTAGATAGTGCTCACTCCACTGACCATTGTGGTAAAGGGCAAGAGAGGCACCTGGATAGATGCCCTCTTGGATTTGTTCGCTGATTTTTTCGATGATGGCCTTCACACTCATCACTCCATTCTTATTCTTCATAAGAAATATAGACCTGATCTTGATTAGCTTCAAACCAGAGCTCGATCTGGCTTGGATCCTTGGCAATCAAGAAAGTTCCCTTACGGTGCACAAAATCGATGCTTTCTCCTAAGCTTTCTTTCAAGACTTCCACATCAAAAGGTGCCATTTCGACCTTGATCATACTCAAATCCCAGGTTACCTTGTTCTCCACTTGGAGATCTTCTCCTTGGGACACCTGCAAACGGATAAAGGGTGCCAAATCTGGCAAGCTACTATAGAACTTCTCAGCCTCAGCAAGATCAGCCACATTGACCTCAAGAAAGTCCACATCAAAGCTGGTCAAGCCTGTGAAATCTTCTGGAACTTCCACAAGAGCAGCACTGTCTATAGGTGCTAGGCTTTTAAGATCTTCTTCCGCGTGTACGAAAATGGTATCGCCTTGAGGAGACACTACTTCAAAAGCGCGTCCCTTAGCTCCTTGGTAAAGGGCAGTTGTTTCTGGCTGGCGGGCCAATAAGTAATCAATTTCTTGAGCCTGTGCCACTTTAACCACGATCAGACCCAATTTCTTTGGACCTTCGACCTCACGCGTACGCATACTCGGTGATTCTTCTAGAACGATTTTTTCTACTTTTGAGGTGTCTCCTAAAGAGAGGAGCGCTCCTTCTTCTACTAATACTTTCATTCCCAATGTCTCTTCATAAAAGCGTTGATTGACATTTCGGTTGTTCACTTTCAAGACTGGGATCACTCTTACGATCTGATTTGCTGTCATAACTTCCTCCAAGCTCTTTTTATTGTAAAAAATTTTCTGACTTTTTACAAGAAATTTTGCGCAAAAAAAGACAGATTTCTCAAAAATTAGAATCTGTCTTTCTTTTCTTAATAGACTGTTCGTGTATGGACCAGGCCATTTGGAGCTTCAAATTCGTACTCTAAATAATTCTGATAGGTCCCTGGTGCAATCACTCCCCGCACATCTAATATGGCCGTTCCCGCCTGTCCCACAATTGAATCTGCTAACAGACAGCAATTCGTAGACAGAATAAAATAAGATTTAAAACGCGAAGAAGTAAATTTATATAGCTCAGCCCCTAAATCATACTTCAATTTGTAGGCATAGGTCGGCTGACCGTCTTCCTGTAACCTACTAGGTGGATCCCAAGGTTCTAACAACTGTTCAATCTCAGCTAGACGCTTCTCCACTGCCTGACTCTCCTCTTCAGTATGGGATAGGCTGTAGCCAAATAGAGTCTTGTGACTCTCTTTCTTACATAGTTCGATGTATGGTTCCTTATCCACTTTAAAAAGCACGCCATCCCCAATCGTCCCAAACAGACGCTCTGAAAAGGGATCGTAACTTCCGTAAGAAATGACCTTCCCTTGATAACAAATATCTACATGCCCAATGGCACCAAATAGGTTGCTATCAGAAGTATGAACTAAAATTTCTAATTCTCTTGCTTCATCTTCTTTTTTCACCAATCGATAAGGCCCACTTTGACCCGTCGAGCTTCCTTTTTGAAGAAACTGGTTAAACCGTTTTAACTCCTCAGCTGGGATAAAGGCTGCAAAGATAACTGGTAGGCTAATACGAAAGCGACGTTTTAACTCCTGGCCTTGTTGGTCCTTGTCAAATAAAATACCATCTCGAATATTGGAAATCCCCAACAAGACCAGATAAGTCCCCAGAAGGATAAATTGGAAGTGCCCATCTGAACCAGGTTTCAAGACGCTTGCTAGACCAATCCCCCCGTTTAAAAGAGCATCCCATAAATAGAACCAGCCTCCTTTTACCCGATTGGCCTTGTAAAGCCAAAATGTAATGGCATAGACCAGAGCTGTTCCTAACTGGTATGCTCCTAAACAAATCACTACTATATTAACAGGTAAATTGGTCAGTCGATTCAGCCAACTTAAACAAACCGAAAGAAAGATAAACCAAATGGAATGGCTATAGGAAATAGACTTGCGACGTAACAGAAAACGCAGAAGAAAGCTTCCTAGTCCACGAACTAAAAAGTAAACAGCTAATAGATCCAAGGAAAACTTGGTGAAACCAACACCGTTTCGAAAAATGAGGATCCCAAAAATGATGGCAAGAACCCCAAACAATAAGGTCCGCCTTCTTGCAACTTCTTCAACAGATAACTTTCTCACCTTGGCACCCTCCTTCATAGATCAAAGGTCTTTAGACAAATACTATTTTATCAAGTATAATATAAGAAGTAAAGAAACAGTGAAGCTGATAAAAGGAGCATCCTATGAAATACAATCAATTTAGTTACTTGGCTCTTGGCCAAGCAGACATTCTAAAAGAACTAAAAGAAATCGGGTTTGATTTCCCCCTTCATCTTACAGAAAAAGAACAGTTTGAATGGTTCGTCCGCAAAGTGTTCTTCACTTACAAAAACACAGACTATCCCCTTTCTAACCTCGTAGTAGATTCTAAAACAGATCTCCTAAGCTATTTCCAATCTGACCGTGAATGGTCTCCAAATATTTTCTACACAGTGGCCCTCCAATTGCTCGGTTTCCACTACTTTATTGATTTTGAAGATACGGAAAGTTTCTTGAAAGAAGTCCAATTCCCGATTGAGTATGGAAACTTGGTAGAGAACCTCTACCACCTCCTCAACACCCGAACAGTCAAAGGGAATTTACTAATTGAGCAGTTGGTCAGTGATGGCTTAATCCCTGAAGACAATCACTACCACTTTTTCAACGGAAAAAGTCTAGCTACCTTTAACTGCCATGATCTGATCCGTGAGGTGGTCTATGTAGAGAGTCGGATCGACAGCGATCAAGATGGTCTTCCGGATTTGGTCAAGGTCAATATTATTCGCCCTCGCTATCAAGGTCAGATTCCAGCAGTCATGATCGCTAGTCCCTACCACCAAGGAACCAATGACAAGGCCAGTGACAAGGCGCTCTATAATATGAATGTGGACCTAGAGAAAAAAGAAGCAGGGACCATCCAAGTCAGTCAACACACGCTTGAAATCGTTGACCCAGTTGGAGAGGCCCAACTGGTCTCTGAGGCTGAAGAAACCCTCACGCATATCAACAGCAGTTATACTCTCAATGACTACCTTCTCGCCCGTGGCTTTGCCAACCTCTATATTTCCGGTCTAGGGACCAAGGACTCCCAAGGCTTGATGACCAACGGGGATTACCGTCAAATCGAAGCCTACAAGAATGTTATCGACTGGCTCAACGGACGCTGTCGTGCCTTTACAGACCACAGTCGCCAACGCCAAATTAAGGCTAATTGGTCTAACGGTAAGGTTGCTACAACAGGTTTGTCCTATCTGGGCACCATGTCTAATGGGCTGGCTACCACCGGTGTCGATGGCTTAGAAGTCATTATCGCAGAAGCCGGTATCTCTTCTTGGTACAACTACTACCGGGAAAACGGACTCGTAACGAGTCCTGGGGGCTATCCTGGAGAGGATTTTGATTCGCTCGCTGAGTTGACTTATTCACGCGCTCTGCGGGCCGGTGACTATCTCCGCCACCATGCAGCCCATGTCGCTGATTTGGAAGAGCTCAAGGAGCAATTGGATCGCAAAACAGGGGACTACAACCAGTTCTGGCACGACCGCAACTACCTCCTTCAGGCGGACAAGGTCAAGGCAGAGGTGGTCTTTACCCATGGTTCACAAGACTGGAACGTCAAACCGCTTCACGTCTTTAACATGTTCCAAGCCCTGCCAGCAAGCATCAAGAAACACCTCTTCTACCACAATGGTGCCCATGTCTACCTCAACAACTGGCAGTCCATTGACTTCCGTGAGAGCATGAACGCCCTGCTCTCTAAAAAATTGCTTGGCCACAATTCAAGCTATGAATTGCCAACTGTCATCTGGCAAGATAATACAGGTGAGCAAAACTGGATTTCCTTGGATGATTTTGGCAACCAAACAGCTCAGCGGACCTTCTCACTGGGGGACGGTGAAAAAGTCATCCAAAATCGCTACAAGACAGAAGATTATGAGCGCTATGGCAAGGCTTATCCGACCTTCTTAACCGACCTCTACCAAGACAAGGCCCAACAAGTGACCATCGATCTTCCGATCGAAAAAGACCTGCACCTCAACGGAAAAGCTCGTCTTCACCTACGGCTTCACTCCAGCACCAATAAAGGGCTTCTCTCAGCCCAACTCTTAGAGCTCGGAAACAAGAAATACCTTCAACCCTATCCAGCGGTCTTATCCGTCCGTACCCTTGATAACGGTCGTTACCATATGCTGGACAACTTGACCGAGTTGCCCTTCAAAGAGGCTGGCCAACGAGTCATTACAAAAGGCTATCTCAACCTTCAAAACCGAAATGACCTCTTACAAGTCGAACCTGTAACTCCAGGAGAGTGGATGGAATTTGACTTTGATCTCCAACCAACCATCTACAAGCTCGAAAAAGGAGCGACCCTTCGCCTAGTCCTTCACACCACAGACTTTGAAATCACCGTGCGCGATCAAACCAATTACCAACTAACCATTGATTTAGCACAATCAAGCCTCCATCTTCCTGAAATGACAGAGGCCCACTAATTGTGGTATCAAAGCTTGCCCTTACTTGGCTTCATTTGACAGCTTAGCCCACTTATGTTACTATCTAATAGAGTATTTCATAGAAAAAGATATTAGAGGAAGTTATGGCGATTGAAAAAACTGTCAGCGAAATTGCTGAAATTTTAGGAGTCAGCCGCCAAGCGGTCAATAACCGTGTCAAGGCGCTGGCTCCAGAAGATACCCAAAAAAACGAAAAAGGGGTTACCGTTGTAACCCGTAGTGGCTTGATCAAGCTCGAAGAAATCTACAAAAAAACCATTTTTGAAGATGAACCAGTCAGCGATGATGTGAAACAGCGCGAATTGATGGAGATTTTGGTGGATGAAAAAAATGCCGAAATCGTCCGTCTCTATGAGCAACTCAAAGCCAAAGACGAGCAACTCGCTAAGAAAGATGAACAGTTGCGCGTGAAAGACGTTCAAATTGCTGAAAAAGATAAGCAATTGGACCAACAGCAACAATTGACCTTACAAGCAATGAACGACCGCGATACCTTGAAACTGGAACTCGAACAAGCAAATGAAAGAGTTCAAGAACAAGAAAGCAAAGGTTTCTGGGCACGCGTTTTCCGTCGATAATCCGGGGCTGGATCCTACCAGTCCCTTTTCTTTTCTACCACAGGAGATTTCCCATGAAAGCATTAGAAGATTATATCGCCTTTGATCTTGAATTTAACCAATACGAGGGCGCCTATCAGATCATCCAAGTCTCTGCCGTGCGCTTTGCAGATGGTCAAGAAGTTAAACCTGGTGACATGATTCGTTCAACTAAAGAATGTTTGATTAACCTCTGCCCAAAAGACGGTTCAAGTAAAACTGTACGTGCCTAATGATGAGAAAAATATATGGTCTTTTGGTAGATAATGAGAGCAGGTGTCAGCATTATCACACAGAGCTTGATATTGTTGCCCTAAAATGCTTTGAGTGTCTGAAGTATTATGCCTGTTACCAGTGTCATGATAGTATAGAGGATCACCACTTTCAAGCTTATCCTTGTCAGCTCAAGCAGGATAAGGTTGTTATTTGTGGTGCTTGTAGGTATGAAATGACGATTGAGGAGTATCAAGAGGCAGTAACTTGTCCTAATTGTCACAGTGCCTTTAACCCAGCTTGTTCAAAGCATTATGATATTTATTTTGAAAAATAAAAGATTGAAGATTCTGTTCATAGGAACAAAGTCTTCAATCTTTTTTCTTTAGTTAAAGTAGCTATGATTTTTTAGTGCTTTTAAAACTGGCTTAGTCACCAAAGCGACAATCAGACCTTTAATGAGGTCAGGAATGATAAAGGGTGTCAAACCGACTGCCACAGCTACAGACCAACCCATCTTTCCAAGAAAGTGCAGGCTAAGAATACCACCGACAAAGACAAGTGCATCTCCCAAAACAAAAGCCAAAAAGATTTTCCAGATGGGAGTCTTAGCATGAGTCAGTGCAGATGTGACAAGGGCAAAAAATGGATAGGCAAGCAGATAGCCAGCTGAAGGACCAAAGAAGGCTTGAAGCCCACCGCCACCTCCTGCAAAAACTGGTAAACCAATAGCTCCTAGGATAAGGTAGAGGGTAGCAGCAAGAGTAGCCTCTCTTGGTTTAAGGATAGCAGCAACCAGTCCGACAGCAAAAGTCTGGAGCGTAATGGGAACTGCTCCAATCGGAATGGTGAGTTGTGCCAGTGCAGCAATAATAGCAGCACCAAAAGCTGGAAGAATAAGAGACAAAGTACGATTTTGTTTCATTTTTAGTTAACCTTTCTTAAAACAGTCGTTAAATTATTATAACAAGCGTTTTTTCATTAGTCAACCCAATGACAAAAAGAGGTTAACTAATGAACTTAACCTCTTTGTGATATGATTTTAGACGTCAGCAGGACTATTTGTTAATTATCAATAGCATGATAGATATCGTTAATAAGCTGATTTTACATCAGGTGAATAGGTTTGCTGTGACCTGTTTCCACAAACTGATGAAGCTGATCCTTTACCGCTTCTAAAAAGTTTATCATAATCATTTCCCTCATTTCTTGATAAAATAACTGTAGCATAAAAGGTGAAATGTTGTGGATAACTTTTTTCCAAATCTGAAATTTTTACAGAAAAAACGAATAAAGAGAGTGGAGATAAGCAAATGGTAGAATTTTCATTTGAAATTGGAAAAAAACTCTTGGTCTAGTTTGAGAATGATAGGGGGTGGACTATGGAGCTTAATCGTGTGAGCTTTAACGAAGCACCAGCCAAGTACGATATCCGAACTTGGAGCCCAGACCACACCAAGATGGGTAAGAAAATTACCCTTAGCGAAGAATTCCAGGTTTTCGTTGACGCCTTCAAAAACTAAAACAAGGTCAGCATAGTTGAACTGCACCCCAAAAGTTAGATTTTTTCTGTCTAACTTTTGGGGTGCAGTTCCTATAGAGGTTTTCTCTGTATGCTTAAAATGGCAATTTCCCTGCGAAAGCACCTAGTTTTTTCTTGGTTGCAGCATCAATTTCTTCAATTGCAGCATTGATGGCTTGGACCGTCATATCCGAAAGCGTTTCTGTATCTTCAGGATCAACCACTGCAGCATTGAAATCGATAGAAACGACCTTCTTATCTCCTGTAAGAGTCGCGACAACCAAATCTTGAGCAGATTTTCCTACAAATTGAGTTGCAGCTAATTCTGCTTGGCTTTGCTCCATTTGCTTCTGCAATTTTTGAGCTTGCTTCATCATATTTTGCATATTCATCATAATGTTTTCTAGATTCCTTTCGTATCAAGGGTTTAGACCCTATTGCTTAATTTTCACTGCCCACTTCTGCCCATTTTTCTAAAAATCGTCAAATGCGTTAGCGACCTCTTTTTGTTGTGATGGGAACAAATGTGAGTAGATATTTATTGTTGTATTGATAGAACTATGTCCTAGTCGTTTCATCAGTGTGAAAAAGATATAATCCTTTCCTTCTCCTCTCCTCAATCCCTGATTTATCAAAAAGGCTACATGCGAATGCCTAAAATCATGGTTTCGGATCAATTTGAAATCTTCTGGCAATCTTTTCTTGAATGCTGCTCTAAAGTTAGAGACATTCGGAGCAGTCATAGGTTCCCCTGAAAATTGGAAAATCTGCAAGTCATCTGTTGAATCAGTGAGCTTAGACAGCCTCTGGCTTTGTACTGACTTCCAGTTTTTCAACTCATTCACAAAAGCTTTATGGATGTAGATTTCTCTATTTGATTGAGTTGTCTTTACAGATCCAATATGTGTTTTCCCATTGCGATAATAGGCTGACTTACGGATTTTAATATATCCCTCGTCAAGAAAAACATCTCTCCAAGTTAAGGCAAGTGCCTCCCCCATGCGAATTCCCGTAAACATGAGTACACGATACAGAAGTTTAAAAGGATACTCACTTTCTTCAAAATAGGACTCAAACTCCTTGAATTGTTCAGGAGTATAATA
>CAUTRO010000002.1:0-18234 GCA_963540685.1 uncultured Streptococcus sp. | reverse complement strand
GCCATCCTGACTTTTATTGTTGGACAACTCTTACCCCTAGGCTGGCCAGCGATCTTTGCCGTATACGGTGGTGGTTTCTTGATTTTACTCCTCTATATCCTTTTTGTCCCTTATCCTAAGGAGAAAAAACAGGCTAGCTTGAAGGAGAAAAAGAAAGGTTCCGTACGCCTTCGCTCCCCTCAATGGCGTTTTAGTCTGATGCTAGCCGTGATTGCGGGCATCATCATTTGTTTCAATTCCATCATTAGTCTGCGCGTGCCGGATATCATCGTTGATACTCGTATGGGAACCGCGACAACAGCTGGAACAGTCCTAAGTCTGATGCAATTGACAGGGATTGTAGCAGGAGTAGGCTTTGCCAGTTTGACACATGTTTTCAAAAAGAACTTGCTCATGATCATGTGTTTTGGATTCGGTCTAGCTCTAGCTTTGATTGGCTTGTCTGGACAGCTGTGGAGCCTGGTTCTAGGAACCCTTTTAGCTGGATTTACCTACAGTACGGGGGTCACCAGTATCTTTTATCACTTATCTGAAAAAATCCCGACTAATCTCCTGAATCTTGCGACCTCGCTTGTCTTGATCGGTTGCAATCTTGGGTCAGCCTTCTCTTCTTTCTTCATACAATTGGTGACGCCACTAGCTCCCTCCAATAACCTTCTCTTTGTCTGGATTGGCACATTGATGGCCTTAACAGGAGTCTTCGCTTCGCAATTACTACGAACGAAATGATTGAAAAATCATTTCGTTTTTTTAATTCAATCTATTGCGTCCTGTCACTAGCTCGTGTTATTATAGGAGGAGTGTGAAAAAAGATTAGTTTAAAGGATAATATAATGAAAAAAATCATGGAGAAAGTGAGTATTCTCGCGCTTTCATTCATTTTGACGACCTCGTTTTCGATTTCGAGTGCACAGTCGGCCATGTTTGCCTATTACAAGGGAATTCCTCACAGCATGATTGAGCTCTTGATTCCGCTGCCTTCGGCGGGGATCATGCTTTCACTCATCTTTAATAAGTGGATTGGACGCCTATTTTCAGAGCGTCAAATGATTGTGATCGGTCTAGTTGCTTACGCCCTGTGTGGCTTTATTCCCTTGATCAGTCCAGCCTATCCGGTTGTCTTTTTATCTCGGATTATTTTTGGGATGGCGGTCGGTTTGCTCAATGTATCTGCCATCGCTATTATCAGTGAGCGCTACAAGGGGAAAGAACGTGTCCAAACCCTTGGAATTCGTGGCTCTGCAGAAGTTGTTGGGACAGCCGTTCTAACCTTTGGGGTTAGCCTTTTGATCCGCTTTGGCTGGCAGGCTGCCTTTCTCGTCTATGGAATCAGTATTCCTATCTTGCTCTTGTATCTCTTGTTTGTCCCTTATGCTTCGAAAACAATTGGTGTGGAGGAGAAACACCGGAATGATCAGATGACAGCTAGTCAATGGCGGACAGCACTAGGTTTAGCAGTAGTTGCGGCGTCGATCGTCTTATCGAATGTCATGATTACTGTCCGGATTCCAAGTGTGGTGGAGCAAGTTGGGCATGGTACTGCCCAAACTGCAGGGCTTATTTTAGCAGCGATGCAATTTGTCGGGATCCTTGCAGGATTAGCCTTTTCTCCATTAACCCAGCTCTTCCGCGACCGCTTGTTGCTCGTTTCAGGAGTGGCCTATGGATTGACCCAAATATTGATCGGGCTTTCTACCAATCTCTGGATGCTTGCCATTGTGACCGTCCTTGCAGGCTTTGCCTATAGTGTAGCTCTCACAACTGTTTACAATGTCTTATCTGACCAGATGCCAGCTGGAGTACTAAGTCAGGCAACTTCCATTGCGGTTTTGGGGTGTAGTGCAGGTTCGATTGCGACGACCTTTGTTCTCAGTCTCTTAGGAACTGTCTCTTCAGCTCCTGCCTTTATTTTTGGATTTTCTGGTATCCTCATGATCCTGGTTTCCTTTTTTGGCCTTTGGATTGTGAAAAAGAGTGGGAAGGGATCATGCGCTTAGATAAATTTTTAGTGGATTGTGGCGTGGGGAGTCGGACCGAGGTCAAGCAACTCCTCAAGCAAAAGAAAATTACAGTGAATGGGAAAAAAGAGACAGCTGGTAAGCTACAGATCGATCCGGAAAAGGATCAGGTGACCTTAATGGGGGAAGACCTGGTCCATGAAACCTTCGTGTATTATCTCCTCAATAAACCAGCTGGGGTCATTTCCGCTACAGAGGATGATCATCATCAGACGGTATTGGATTTATTGGATGACACCGCCCGTCATAAGGAAGTCTTTCCTGTCGGGCGCCTGGATATCGATACCCATGGCTTGCTGCTTTTGTCCAATAATGGGAAGTTGGCTCATGCCATGTTGTCCCCAAAGAAGCATGTGGATAAGGTCTACCGCGCCCATGTGGCTGGAATCATGACGCAGGAAGATGTTGTCCGATTCAAAGAAGGAATAGAGTTGAAAGATTTCACGACGCTGCCGGCTGAGTTGGAGATTTTGGAGCTTGATCCAGAAGCCAATACTTGCTTGGTTCAGATCCGCATCGCAGAAGGAAAATTTCACCAGGTTAAGCGCATGGTAGGATCCTGTGGCAAGGAAGTGGTTGATCTCGAGCGCATCTCCATGGGGCCTCTGAGCCTGGATCCCGCTCTTGAATTGGGAGAGTGGCGGAGACTCAAGCCTTCTGAACTGGCCTCCTTAGAGGTGTTTGGAGTTCCTTTATAAGCAAAAAAACAAGCAGTCTGATTCTAAAAGGCTGCTATTTTTTATTTGTATCAAGAAAATGCACCTAAAATACAAAAAACATATATATTAGCTTGTCATATCAAAGTGAAACGATTATAATGAAAGAAGATGGGTTGTGTGAAAAATCACAATATGTAGTGATAATTTTTCGGCTCACATACCTAATCTAGTAAACGTAGAAAAAGGAGATAAATCGTTTATGAAAAAGTGGCTCTATTCTGTTGTGACAACAGTTGTCCTGTTTTTACTAGCGGCTTTAGGGTTTGCCAAACCAAATAGTCTCTCTAAAGTCCATGCGGACACGATCAATGATGTTGTGACATCTGTAACCATCTCAAAATCGACTGGTGGAGCGATTACAGATCCACTTGGTGTTTGGGAAAGTTTTCAAGTTGAAGCAAACTTTGACCTACCAAATGGACGTGTAAAGGCGGGGGATCAGACCGTTATCCAGCTTGGAAATGATTTTAAGGTCTTTGAAAAAGATACCATTGACCTGCTGGATCCAAGTGGTCAAAAGGTTGCGACAGCAACGGTAGATGATCAAAGAAAAGTCATTACGGTAACTTATACGGACTATCCTGAAAGAATGGCCAATGTGACAGGGAAACTGCGTTTCTTTGCGCGTGTCGATCACCAGGTTGTCAAAGGGCAAAAGACACTTGATTTTACACTCACGATTGATAAGAATGTGATTTCAGGTGGGAATATCGATTACAAAGGGGTCAATCCAGGTGAGAATCCTCCTACTTCAGAAGTCTTTAGCAAATGGGGTTGGACAAATTCAGACGATAAATTAAAATTGACCTATACCTTGAACATCAATCAAGGTCACACAGCCCTTCATAATATTGATATTAAAGACCAATTGGCTTTCACTGATGGAAAGATCAAAGCAGATTCTATTAGCATTCACACAGGAACTTGGAAGATCAGTGACGAAGATGGTGCCTATCATTTACGAGATACTACCAACGTCACCAAGAATTATTCCCCTGTTGTCAGTGAGGACGGTCAATCACTAACGGTTCACATCGGAGACCTAGCTCCTGAGCAAGGGATGACCATTCGTTATGATGTCTATTTGGACAAGGTCCCAGCTATCAATACATCCTACAAAAACAATGCGACCATGACTGCAACAGAAATCCAGGAACAAAATAAGGTTGCAGACATTCTGTATCAATTCCTGGATGGAAACTTTAACGGTGAGAAATATTCCTTCACCATTCACAAAAAAGGAGAAAATGGTCAGGCTCTTGCAGGTGCTGTCTTTGCAGTGATAGCAGATGATACTAATGAGCAAGTCGGAACCATTACTACAGATGAGAACGGGACAGGAACCATTGCTGGCTTGATCAAGCAAGCTTATACGGTTCAAGAGATTCAAGCTCCGACAGGATACGTCCTCTCAGAAGAGCCAATCAAGATCAGCAAGGACGATTTTGGAAATGACCTTGCGATTTCCCGTGAAGTCGTCAACAAAAAAGAAAAAACCAGCATTTCTGGTCAAAAGACATGGAATGACAATGATGACCAAGATGGCAAGCGTCCATCAAAAATCACAGTCAATCTTTTAGCCAACGGTAGCAAAGTTGCTTCAAAAGAAGTGACAGCAGATGCAGCAGGAAATTGGCTCTACCAGTTTGATAATCTTGATCTTGTTGACGATGCTGGTAATCTCATTGCCTACACGGTTTCAGAAGAACCTGTTGCAGGATATGAAGCGACTGTTGAAGGAACGAATATTACCAATAGCCGCACGCCAGAAGTAACGGAAGTAGCGGTTAAGAAGATCTGGGATGACGCAGACAACAAAGATGGTCTTCGTCCTGAAAAAATCACAGTTCGTCTACTTGCAGATGGTCAAGAAGTGGCCGTAAAAGAAATCACTGCTAGTGACAATTGGCAGGCAAGCTTTACGGATCTACCAGTATACAAGGAAGGCAAGAAGATTGCCTACACGATTACAGAGGATCCAGTAGCGGGGTATACAGCAAGGATCGATGGTTTCACGGTCACCAACCGTCATAGACCACCGACAACACCGCCAGTTACGCCTCCAACGCCACCATCTACGACAACACCGCCACCGTCTACAACTACACCACCACCGTCAACGACAACCCCGTCAACGACAACCCCGTCAACGACTCCATCGACAACCACACCAACAGAAGGAAAGAGAAAAATTCTTCCATCAACTGGTGAAGTTGTTGCTTATGGGTTGACCATACTCGGTGCACTCTTAGCAGTGTTTGCTTTGGCTTTGCTCTTGCGTGGTAAACGTAAAGAAAAATAAGATTCATACAGTTAAAAGGCAAATATTCTAACAGATATTTGTCTTTTTGAATAACTTGCTAGAAAAATGAATTCATTAAGCTGTCCAAATTCTTGAGGTGTAACCTAGAGAAGAGGAATGGGGCCTTTCTAAAATGGATCTGCCCTTAAAAATTCATCTGGAAAGAAACATAAGTGTTTGACAGAAAGATGAAATCTTGATAGAATAAAAAGGTCGAACAGACAACTAACTCTTTCTTGGTAGCAGGATATGCCAAACCTGCCACTCGGATAGAGCATAAAGAAAAGGAGCTTATCATGGCAATCTCAAAAGAGAAAAAAAATGAAATCATTGCACAATACGCACGTCACGAAGGTGACACTGGTTCAGTAGAGGTTCAAGTTGCTGTCCTTACTTGGGAAATCAACCACCTTAACGAACACATCAAACAACACAAAAAAGACCACGCTACTTACCGTGGTTTGATGAAGAAAATCGGTCGCCGTCGTAACCTCTTGGCTTACCTTCGTAAGAACGACGTTAACCGTTACCGTGAGTTGATCAACTCTCTTGGACTTCGTCGTTAATCTGCTCTATTTTCCACTTACGCTGCGTTGTCACCTTGCCTCGATATACTCAAGTATTATCTTCGGCTTCGGTTCCTAGCATCGTAAGGTAAAATAGACCAGATCTATCTCCCTTCGGGGAGATTTTTTATTTTCACTAGGATGTTAGCCCGAGCTCAAAACAGCTCTCTGGATTCAGGGAGCTGTTTTTGTTGTCTTTCGTTATGAAATGGGCTCCATCTACTGAGCAAATCGTTTCATTTGACAGATGTAATAAATAGAGTTACAATGAGTGTATCCTAAGAAATAGAGGTTACTGATATGATTGACATTACATATCTAGATGGTGCAAAACAGGAAAGAGTCATGCACTTTGATTCTTATGAAGAGTTTGAACGCTCCCAACAGACCTGCTTGATTGGTGTGGCGGATTACTATCCAGTACAGAAATTGACTTATAATGGGCACGAACTCGATTACAACGGAACTTACGGAGATGTCTTCTTCTATTTAATGAAGCAAGACCTCGATCAATACAAAAACTAAAGGAGAAAGAAAATGGCAAAAGCAATTACAGACGCAACATTTGAAGCAGAAACCAAAGAAGGATTGGTCTTGGTAGACTTTTGGGCAACCTGGTGTGGTCCATGTCGCATGCAAGCTCCTATCTTAGAAAAATTATCGGAAGAACTTTTGGAAGATGAGTTAAAAATCCTGAAAATGGATGTGGATGAAAATCCTGAAACAGCGCGTGCTTTCGGCATTATGTCCATCCCAACTCTTCTTTTCAAAAAAGATGGACAGGTGGTCAAACAAGTTGCAGGGGTACACACTGCAGACCAGATTAAGGCCATTGTGGCTGAGTTGAGTTAAAAAGGAAAAAGCTAAAGAGGAATGATCCTTCTTTAGCTTTTTTTATGCGCGATGACATTCGTTTCCATTAGAGAGCTTACCATGCTAATCCAATATTGGCTATTTCTTTTTTTGAAGCGAATTGCCCATTTGGTCTGTGCCATCTTCCACTTGCATCTCTATAATACCCTCCGCCCGAAACAGTTTGATTTTGTACTTGTTGTTGCTGCGCTTGTTGGGCGGCTGCAGCTTGTCTTGCTTGTTCAGCGGCTGCGGCTTGTCGAGCTCGTTCGGCTTCAGCAGCTTGTTGTTCCCTGACAGTAATGGCATTTTGTACTAATCCAACACGATGAGTTAAGCGATCTTTTGTTCCTTGATCCGCTACATTTGCGATGGCAGCTTGTGCTGGGGCAATATTTTCTGTTACTTGATTGTTTTCTAAGGCTTGTACAGAAGCTTCAGCTTGCTCTGCAAGTTGTTTTGCTTCAGTCTCTTTCTTTTCACGTTCTTCTTTTTCTTTTCGTTCTTGTTCTTCTTTTGCCTTTTTCTCGCGTTCTTCTCTTTCTTTTCGTTCTTGTTCCTCCTTTATTTTTTTCTCATTTTCTTCTTTTTCTTTCTCAGCTGTTTCTTTTGCTTCCTTTTCACGTTTTGCTTCAGTCTCTTTTTCAATTTTTTCGTCATTTTTAGACGGAGAAGAAGCAAAATGAGTAGCTTGAGTTTGCTCTTCTTGAGTTGTTGAAACAGTCTGTGGATTTGTTAGATAGACACCACCTGCCCCGAGAATGGCTACTAGAGCAGCGATATTTCTCTTTGCCACATTGGGCTTTTTCTTCGCGAAATACCACAGGGCAATTGCTCCTCCTAAAAATAGGATAGGAAGAATGGCTTTGGGATTGAAAATCATAAAGAGGATTCCGAGACCATAAAGAAGAACTTTCCAAACTGGTTGGGCCATGATATAATCGACAAACTTTTTCATTTTATTCTCCATATTTAGTAATATTTTTCACAATAATCATACCACAATATAAGAGCGCTTTCAATCACTAGCTGGTAATATTTAATTAAAAAAATCAGACTTAGAATAAACTAAGTCTGAAAATTGTCCTTATTCTCCCAACTCAGCACTGTAGGCGATAATCTGATTAACCGTATCAGACAAGAATTGAATCGTATCGCGAAGTGGTTTGTCCGTTGAGATATCTGCTCCGATAATCATCGCAGACTCAAGTGGAGTCTTGCTACCGCCTGATTTGAGGAGGTCTAGCCAATCTTTGGCTCCGTTTTCGGAGTTCTTCAAATGTAGGTAACCAGCAGTTGAGATAACTAGGCCAGCTGAGTAAGTGTAGCTGTAAAGTCCCATGTAGTAGTGGCTTTGGCGCATCCATGTGAGAGCTGCATCGTCATCGATTTCAACGGCGTCGCCCCAGAATTCCGTCAAGACTTCCTTCATAATGCTGTTGAGCTTGCTAGCGCCGAAGGTGCCACCTTCTTCGATCAGGGTGTAGACCTTGCGTTGGAAGGCTGCTTCCAGCAAGTGAGTGATGAAGTTGTGGAAGTAGGTGTCTGTCAAGCGGTGAGCTAAGGCAAAGCGTTTTTGACGAGGGTCGTCAAACTGGTGTTCCAAATAGTCGCTGAGGAGGAGCTCGTTAAAGGTAGAAGGAGCTTCCACATAGTAGGTCGACATGTGGGCGTTGAAGTAGCTTTGGTTGTTGTCTGAGAAGATAAATTGACCAGAGTGTCCGATCTCGTGGATCAGGGTATAAACATCGCTCATGCGCCCTGTCCAACTCATCAGGACATAAGGATGGACGCGGTAGGGGTCAGCTGCATAACCACCGGAATCCTTGCCTTCATTGGCTGCAAAGTCGACCCAACGTTCGGTTTGGTAGCGGGAGATTTCACGAGAATATTCTTCTCCAAGTGGTGCCACAGAATTCATAACTAAGTCATACGCATCATCGATGGAAACATCAGGGTTGAGTGCACTGTCTAAGTCCAACTTCCAATCAGCAAAGGTCATTTTTTCAAGGCCGTTGACCTTGGCCACGTGTTTAAGGAATTTTTGAGCGACCGGAGCGAAGTCCTTCATGATTAGGTCAATCTGACGGTCAAACATGGCACGATCCACTTCCTGCTCAGCCAAGAGATAGTCAAAAACAGAGTCGTAGCCACGCATATCTGCGATCAGTTTTTCAGACTTGACTTGGGCTAGATAGGTAGCAGCAGCAGTGTTTTGGTGTTTGCGCAATCCTTCTGAGAAAGAACGAAAGGCTTTTTCACGAACTTCTGCATTTTCATGGTTCTGGTAGAAGTTTTCATAGGTGACAAAGCTATTCTTGTAAACTTTTCCATCGACTTCAAAATCAGCCATTTCAAAGTCACCAGCCCGCATCTTGGTGTAGATGTCTTGCGGTCCGTAGAAGACTTCACCAAGGTTAGTCAAAGTCTTTTCCACATCTGCTCCCAAGTAGTGAGCTTTTTTGATCTTGGCCTGGCGAATGGCATAAGTGAGGTGAGGGAGTTGACCCAGGCGCTCGAGGACTTCCTCATCTGCTTCGACTAAGGCATCATCAAAGAAAGAGAGTTCGACGCTGGCCCAAGTTTCGAAATCCATCCCCGCTTGAGCAATTTCCGCAAAAGCTTCGTCTCCAAAGTCCGTCGTTTGAGGCATAAAGCTGTAGTTACCAATGTGGCTAAGTTGGATCTGAATTTGTTCAAAGATGGCAAAGGCAGCTTCAAAGTCTTCAAAAGTGTGAAGGTTACCCTTGTAGTTGCGGACAAATTCATTGATTTCTTCGCGTGTTTTTTCAATGGCACGTAAGAAGTCTTCCTGGTCTTGGTAGAGGGCTGTGAGGTCCCAGAGTTCGTTCTCAGGAAATTCAGAACGTTTTTTTAATTCCATAGTGTTCTCCTTTTTGATCAAATAACTATACTAAGTATAGCAGAAAAAAGGTCAGAAACATAGAGGGAGAGAGGAAATGCTTGTGTGAAAATCTTGGAAAGAGCTGGAAAAATCGACCATTTTTGATATACTAGGATAGATATGAGGAGGTTTTTATGAAAAAGGTTATGATTACACTATTGGCGGGTGCGTCCGTTTTATCTTTGGTGGCTTGTGCTCCCAAACGCTACGAGCGCCAAAGTAAACCAAAGACAGCAACGTCATCAACGGTTAAAAAAGAAAAGAAGGATACAGGACAAAAGTATTATCAAGCGGTCTTGGAGCGGTATGCCAAGTATGATACAGCCCTTAAAAATGGCGATAAAACTGGGCTCTTTGAGGAATTGGGGAAAGCAACAGCCGGATCAGAAGAAAACATCTATCTAGACGCTTTGGAACGCTTGGGAACTCCCGTAACTTTCCAGTATGCCTTTGCAGATCTGAACCAAGATGGTGTGGATGAACTCTTGGTGTCTAACCAATACACGGAAAATAAACAATACGTTTCTGCCATCTATTACCTTAAAGGTCAAGAAGCTGAATTGCTCCATACGGCCTACACAGCTGCAGTAGGTGGATATCGCTCAAGTTTAGATGTTTTTGACAATGGGCAAATTGTCTACGCCACTTGGCAATCCATTAATCCAGAAATGGAATTGACCCTTTATTCGCTAGGAAAAGGGGAAACCAAGGAAGAAAAGAAAGCGACGATTCAAATTGGGGGAAATCAAACGGCGGAGCAAGCTCTTGGTATGTCAGCCAAGAAGTTAGACCTCGCTAAGCTCGATTGGAAACATTTTGACGGTACAGGGGATTCTAAATCAACAGCTAAAGCAGAAGAGAAAAAATCCGCCAGCTTCCAAGTTCAAGTTAGTGTGTCGGATCTCCGTATTCGAAAAGAGCCCTCAACCTCCGCTCCATCTGCAGGAATGATCGCAAAAGGAACTCACACCATTACGGAAACAGTAGACGCGGATGGTCATACTTGGGGCAAGCTTGAATCTGGACAAGGCTGGATCGCTCTTGAATTCACAACGCGCGTGGATGGTTCTAAAGCAGCAAGCTCAAGTAAGAAAAGCAGCGGAATGAATATTCAAGAAATTCAGAACGGTGATTTTTCAAGTATTGCAGGAACCTGGAGAAATGGGAAAGGTTGGACATTAGTATTTGATGGAGCTGGATCGGCAGATCAGGTTTTCCTGAACGGTGAAAATATGCTGGTTAATCGAATTCAACCAACGGATAATCACCTTAGTGGAGGTTTTGCCAATCCTAAATATAAGGTTGGTGGTGCAATTATAAGATTTATTCCGGCAGGAACATCCCTACCAGTATATATTGAACAGATAGCAGATCCTTCTGATATTGGAAAAGACCGCATTTGGACAGGTCAATCAGCAGGGTGGGAAGCGAGCGACTTCTTCTACCGTGTGGACTAAGACAATAAGGAGACAAGCATGAAAAAAATTGGAACCTATTTGCTAGCTACTGTACTATTGCTTTCTTTAGCAGCCTGTGCTCCGAAACGCTATGAGCGTAAACACAGTCCAGTAGGGCCTTCATCAGTCAAACAGTCATCTAATGAGGCCCAAGAAAATGAGAAGACGGAAGAAGCTAAGTCAGATGAAAATGACAAAGAAGCTATTGGGACCTTGTCTAAAGCAGATCAAGCAGATATCTATTCGATCATTGAAAACAGTGCGTCTTTGACCTATTCCCTTCAGGTGCAACCGACTCGTTTGCTGGAGTTGAACAATGACCACAGTGCTGTTGAAGGCTACCCGCAATACATGTTCATTGATTACTACAATACCTACACGCCGGGAACCTATAATTTACAAGATATCATTGATAAATTGAATGCAGAAGAAACATCGGATTCGATCCGCAGTCTTTCACAAGACAAGCTGATCCAGCTAACAAAAGAAAAGAAAGACGGCTGGATCTATTCGACAAAAGACAAGGCCTTCTACGAAATTGTTCCTGGTGGTCGTGGGGGAGCGATGCCACCGATGGAGATTCCTTCACCTGATGAATGGGTGATTAATGAAGATTCGGTGGAAGTGACCACATCGATCCAAGGAACTTCTGAACCGTACAGACGCTTTGTCTTGAGACGAAACAATAAGGACTATAAGGGTGGAACGCATAAAACACGCTTTTATGTCGACAGTACTGAATTCGTAAAATCGTAAAAATAAATGGAGACTATACCTAGCTCTAAAATTTTTATATAGAACTTACGGAAGATTCGCAGAAAAAGGCTCTCAAAGCCTTTTTCTTTTGGGCTTGAATATGTTAAAATAAAAGGTATACGTGCTTGGATACAAAGATGAGGATATAACCTACAGATGGGGTGTTGAAATCCTATGCTATCATGAGTAATTGAACCCGCCTACAACTCTGTGGAAAAAGATAAATCCTCCTAGGAGCGTTCGCTCCGTTGTTGGATTTCCTATTTTCCTTTGAGTTGCTTAACGCCTTAGTATCTTGATGAATTGAATTTTGGCCTCATTTCTTAGGAAAAAAGATAAGCTTCCTAGCACTCATCGAGTGCGGCGTCACCTTCCTATTTTTCTACAGAAATGTTCGGCAAGCCGAACCGTCCAAAATATCTTGATCGTAGAACACGGGCTAAATCCCTAGTGAAAAAGATAGATTTCCTTGTGTGCGTGGCACACTACGTCAATCTCCTATTTTCATACGGGATTCTTCACGCCCTTTGTATCCTGATTTTTGTAGGCAAGTCGTATAATTTTATCAATCCAAAGGGGATTACAATGACAAAACAAGTGTTTCAAACGACTTTTGCGGGTCGTGAGTTGATCGTAGAGACTGGCCAGGTTGCTAAGCAAGCAAATGGCTCTGTTGTCGTGCGTTACGGTGAGTCAACTGTCTTGACGGCAGCTGTCATGTCTAAGAAAATGGCAACTGGGGATTTCTTCCCACTTCAAGTCAACTACGAAGAAAAAATGTATGCAGCTGGGAAGTTTCCTGGTGGATTTATGAAACGGGAAGGACGTCCTTCGACAGATGCGACTTTGACAGCGCGTTTGATCGACCGTCCAATCCGTCCCATGTTTGCGGAAGGTTTCCGTAACGAAGTGCAAGTGATCAATACGGTTCTTTCTTACGATGAAAATGCATCTGCACCAATGGCAGCTATGTTTGGTTCATCATTGGCCTTGTCTATCTCAGATATTCCGTTTGACGGTCCTATTGCTGGGGTACATGTGGGTTATGTCGATGGGGAGATCATCATCAACCCAACGCAAGAACAAGCTGAGCGCTCGCTTCTTGAATTGACAGTAGCTGGTACCAAACACGCTATCAACATGGTAGAGTCTGGTGCCAAAGAATTGTCAGAAGAAATCATGTTGGAAGCTCTTCTGAAAGGACACGAAGCTGTTAAAGAATTGATTGCTTTCCAAGAAGAAATCGTAGCGGCAGTTGGGAAAGAAAAAGCAGAAGTAGAATTGCTTCATGTGGACGCTGAATTACAGGCTGAAATCATTGCAGCCTACAACAGTGACCTCCAAAAAGCAGTCCAAGTAGAAGAAAAATTGGCGCGTGAAGCTGCGACTCAAGAAGTGAAAGACCAAGTCACAGCTGTTTACGAAGAAAAATATGTAGACCACGAAGAATTTGACCGGATCATGCGTGATGTGGCTGAAATCTTGGAACAAATGGAACACGCAGAAGTGCGCCGTTTGATTACAGAAGACAAGGTGCGTCCTGACGGTCGTAAGGTTGATGAAATCCGTCCGTTGGATGCACAAGTCGACTACCTTCCTCGTGTGCACGGTTCAGGTCTCTTTACGCGTGGACAAACGCAAGCTCTTTCTGTCTTGACCTTGGCGCCAATGGGTGAAACGCAAATCATCGATGGTTTGGATCCAGAGTACAAGAAACGCTTTATGCACCACTATAACTTCCCACAATACTCTGTAGGGGAAACAGGTCGTTACGGTGCGCCTGGTCGCCGTGAAATTGGTCACGGTGCTCTCGGTGAGCGTGCCCTTGCTCAAGTCTTGCCAAGTTTGGAAGAATTCCCATATGCGATTCGCTTGGTAGCAGAAGTCTTGGAATCAAACGGTTCTTCATCTCAAGCCTCTATCTGTGCGGGAACGCTTGCCCTTATGGCGGGTGGTGTGCCAATCAAGGCGCCAGTAGCGGGTATTGCGATGGGGCTCATTTCTGATGGAAATAACTATACCGTATTGACAGATATCCAAGGTTTGGAAGACCACTTTGGAGATATGGACTTCAAGGTTGCAGGTACGCGTGACGGGATTACAGCCCTTCAAATGGATATCAAAATCCAAGGGATTACTGCAGAAATCTTGACTGAGGCTCTTGCTCAAGCCAAGAAAGCCCGTTTTGAAATTCTTGATGTGATCGAAGCAACCATTCCAGAAGTTCGTCCAGAATTGGCTCCAACTGCTCCGAAAATTGATACCATCAAGATTGATGTGGACAAGATCAAGATTGTCATCGGTAAGGGTGGAGAAACCATCGACAAGATCATCGCTGAAACAGGCGTTAAGATCGATATCGACGAAGAAGGAAATGTGTCGATCTACTCGAGCGACCAAGCTGCGATTAATCGTGCCAAAGAAATCATTGCTGGTTTGGTTCGTGAAGCCAAGGTGGATGAAGTCTACCATGCTAAAGTTGTTCGTATCGAGAAATTCGGTGCCTTTGTCAACCTCTTTGACAAGACGGATGCCCTCGTTCACATCTCTGAAATGGCTTGGACTCGTACTAACCGTGTCGAAGACTTAGTAGCTATCGGTGATGAAGTGGATGTGAAGATTATCAAGATCGATGAAAAAGGTCGTGTCGATGCTTCGATGAAGGCTCTTCTTCCTCGTCCGCCAAAACCGGAACATGCAGAAGAAAAAGGGGATAAGGCTCATCGTCATGGCGATCGTCCTCGTCACCACAAACCAAAAAAAGACTTTGCTAAAGATGCAGGTGAAGAAACAAAAGAATAAGCAATCAAAAGAAAGGAGCACGGTATGGGATGGTGGCGTGAAACCATTGATATTGTAAAAGAAAATGACCCAGCAGCACGTACCTCGCTGGAGGTCCTCTTGACCTATCCAGGCGTTAAAGCGCTGGCTGCTCACCGTGTTTCTCACTTTTTGTGGAAGCATGGCTTTAAGCTATTGGCGCGAATGCACAGCCAATTCTGGCGGTTTTGGACCCAAATTGAGATCCATCCAGGTGCGACCATTGCTTCTGGTGTCTTTATCGACCATGGGGCGGGCCTCGTTATCGGGGAAACGGCAATTGTTGAAAAAGGCGTCATGCTCTACCACGGGGTGACCCTTGGGGGAACAGGGAAGGATGTCGGTAAACGCCATCCAACGGTTCGTGAAGGAGCCTTGGTCTCCGCTCATGCCCAGGTCATCGGTCCGATTGAGATTGGGGCCAAGGCCAAAGTAGGAGCGGGAGCGGTCGTGGTCTCCGATGTACCGAGTGATGTGACCGTTGTCGGAGTCCCTGCTAAAATTGTTCGTGTTCACGGTAAGAAGGATGAGCCAATCATTCACCAAGAAGAAGAAAAACGCGAATACTATGTGAATAAGATGGAGCATGCTAAGGAAGCCAGTCATCGGTCTTCGAGCCTGTAAGGAAATCGCTACATGATTCAAGCAACCAATACATTGAATGACCACCAACTATTGGAAGCAAAGGCTCTGATTGCTACCTGTCAGAACGATGACGGTACCTATCGTGATCCCTATCTCTCCAATATGCTCAATTTTGATCCCAATATGCCCGCCTTTTTCCTTTATTATGAAAAAGGCGAGCTTGTTGGCCTATTAACAGTCTATGCAGATGACCCAGATGTGGATGTGACGATACTGGTCCACCCCAATCATCGTCGTCAAGGCATTGCGCGTGCTTTATATAGAAGTTTTGAGAAAGAAACGGCCTCTTATCCAATTGAGTCTGTTACCTTTCAGACAGAGCGTATTTTCCTAGAGCGCCATCCTGATTTTGTCAACAACTGGGGACTGGTCGAAGATGAAGAGACAGAAACTTGGTTAGGACGTGATCGAACCGCTTATGCATTAGATTCCCGTTCGGATGTCGATGTGCTCTTGGCAGAACCTTCTTATCTTGAAGCCATTGCCAGGCTCCATCATCAAACGTTTTCAGATGGAACGGAATCGCCGGAATTAAGCCACAGATACATTTCTGAGGCCTTGAAGGATCCCGACAGCCTACTTTATATTTTACTCAAGGATGGTCAAGTCATCGGAGTTTGTACTGTCGATGTATCTGGAACTAGCAACTACCTCTATGGACTTGCAGTAGTAGAAGATTATCGTGGCAAAGGTTATGGGAGCTACCTGGCAAAATCCCTTGTCAACCAACTGATTGAGCAAAATGACAAGGCATTTCAGATTGCCGTGGAAGATGACAATGTAGGTGCCAAACGTTTGTATGAAAAAATTGGCTTTGTCAAACAGACTCAGGTGGTTTATTTGAAGCCAAAAGAGTAGAAACAGAAAGGAAATGAAGCGTGTTAAAAATTTATGATACCATGTCTCGTGATTTGCGAGAATTTGTCCCCATCGAGGAAGGAAAGGTCCGCATGTATGTTTGTGGGCCAACAGTTTACAACTATATCCACGTTGGGAATGCCCGTTCAACGGTAGCCTTTGACACGATTCGTCGCTACTTTGAGTATCGTGGCTACGAGGTTAACTACATTTCCAACTTTACAGATGTGGATGATAAGATTATCAACCGTGCTAAAGAAGAAGGCATTACTCCTCAGGAAGTGGCAGACAAGTACATTGTAGCCTTTCGTGAGGATGTGACGGCTCTGGGGGTCAAACCTGCAACCCGTCACCCTCGTGTGGTCGAGTTTATGGACGATATCATCCGTTTTGTCGCTGATTTGATCGAAAAAGGCTATGCCTACGAGAGCCAGGGAGATGTCTATTTCCGTGTGGAAAAATCCCACAACTATGCCAAATTGGCGAATAAAACCTTGGAAGACTTAGAGTTAGGCGCTTCTGGTCGGACAGACGAAGAAACGGCTCGCAAGGAAAATCCGGTAGATTTTGCTCTCTGGAAAGCAGCCAAGCCAGGTGAAGTTTCTTGGGAAAGCCCGTGGGGACCTGGTCGTCCGGGCTGGCACATCGAGTGTTCGGTCATGTCAACGGGGATTTTAGGCGATACCATTGATATCCACGGTGGTGGTGCTGACCTCGAGTTTCCGCACCATACCAATGAAATCGCCCAGTCAGAGGCTAAAACAGGCAAGACCTTTGCCAATTACTGGATGCATAATGGCTTTGTCAATATTGACAATGTCAAGATGTCTAAGTCCTTGGGCAACTTTATCACCGTGCATGATGCTTTGAAGACTATCGATGGCCAAGTGCTTCGCTTCTTCTTTGCGACCCAGCATTACCGCAAGCCCATCAACTTCACAGAAAAAGCTGTGCGCGATGCGGAAACCAACCTCAAGTATTTGAAAAATACCTATGAGCAACCTTTCATAGGAGAAGTGGATTCAGCAGACTTACAAAACTTTGTGGACAAGTTTATTGCGGCCATGGATGAAGATATCAATGCCGCAAACGGAATCACCGTCGTCTTTGAATTGGCTAAATGGATCAATTCCGGCCACTACAACCAGGACGTTAAGGATGCCTTGGCAAAGATGTTAGAAGTCTTTGGAGTGGTCTTTGTCGAAGAAGTCTTGGATGCGGATATTGAAGCCTTGATCGCTGAACGCCAAGAAGCGCGGGCTAAGAAAGATTTTGCGCGAGCAGATGAGATTCGCGATGGATTGGCTGCTCAAGGGATCAAGCTCTTGGATACAAAAGAAGGTGTAAGGTGGACACGTGATTGATGTCAATCTAATCAATGGGATTGCCCTAGCCTTTGAGGGAGATGCGGTCTATTCCATGTATATTCGCAGGCATCTGATTTTTCAAGGGATGACCAAACCCAATAAGCTTCACCAGGCTGCAACCCGCTATGTTTCTGCCAGGGCGCAGGCCAGTCTGATTGCGGCCATGCTAGAGGAAGAGATTTTGACAGAGAAAGAAGTTGAGATCTACAAGCGCGGTCGCAATACCAATAGCCATACCAAGGCCAAAAATGCGGACGTTGTGACCTATCGCATGTCGACGGGTTTTGAAGCGGTCATGGGGTATCTCCATCTGACAAATGAAATCAACCGCTTAGAAGAATTAGTAGCTTGGTGTATCCAAAAAGTGGAAGAAGGAACAAAGTAGTGAAAGATATCAGAGAGTGGTTCCCTCAGGCTGAGGTAACGGATCACCCCAATCCACCAGCGGGTTTTGTAGCCATTCCCCTGCAGGCCCAGCAATGGCTGCAACTGAAGGAAGAAGAGCTGACCGAGAGAGAAAAACAATTGAGTGCCTGGTTGGCTAGTGAGGAAGATCTAGCCCCCAATCCTTGGTACCAATACCTGATTGATGGAAAAGGGGAAGCCCCTCAAGTCATCAAAAAAATGCAACTTATCTATTGTCACCTCTCCCATTCGACAGTGGAGGGAACGGCTTCCTGGCTAGAGATGATGCAGACACTCTTGCCCAACTTTCGAGCAACCTTGCAACTAAGTGGGCAGGACTATGTACTCATTTTGGATCAAGGGCAGTCCTTAGCTGTAGCTGATATCTTAAAAGATACTGTCTCTGCCATGGAGTATGACTTTAATCTTCGCTTATCCATCATGGTCGGGCAGGTATGGACCGAGTCAAAAGATGGAAAATTATCTCCTGTCATCCGAGCAGAATGGGCAGCCTTTAGAGCCTGGATCCGAGAAGGGCACCAAGGCGTCTACCGCTTTTCTCAA
>CAUTRO010000001.1:0-21149 GCA_963540685.1 uncultured Streptococcus sp. | reverse complement strand
TGTGAGACAACTCAGAAAGTGGGTTGTGTTGGTCCATGAACTGGGACAATTGTGAAGAACCAAAGAATTCTTTAATCGCCGCAGTTACTGGACGGATGTTGATGATTTGTTGTGGTGTCAAGACATCATTATCTTGTACAGACATCCGTTCGCGAACGTTTCGCTCCATCCGTGAAAGTCCAAGACGCACTTGGTTGGCAAGCAATTCACCAACGGCACGAATCCGGCGGTTTCCAAGGTGGTCAATATCATCGACACGGCCAAGGCCTTCAGCCAAGTTGAGGAAGTAGCTCATCTCTGCCAAGATATCGGCTGGAGTGACGATGCGCACTTTATCAGATGGGTTAGCATTTCCGATGATAGTGACAACGCGATCTGGATCAGTTGGAGCAACAACTTTGAATTTTTGCAATTCAACTGGTTCTGTCAAAACAGCTGCATCATTTGGAATGTAGGTAATTTTGTTCAAACCATTATCCAATTGTTCAGAGATGCTGTCGATGACATCGCGCGTCATAACAGTACCTGCTTCTACAAGGATTTCCCCTGTCTCAGCATCTACCAATGGTTCAGCAATGGTTTGGTTCAACAAACGGTTCTTGATATTGAGTTTCTTATTGATCTTGTAGCGACCAACAGGAGCCAAGTCATAGCGACGTGGATCAAAGAAACGGGCTACCAACAAGCTACGTGAGCTTTCTGCTGTTTTTGGTTCACCTGGACGAAGGCGCTCATAGATTTCTTTAAGGGCTTCATCTGTCCGTGAATCCATTGGGTTTTTATGGATATCTTTTTCGATGGTATTGCGAACCAATTCGCTATCCCCAAAGATATCAATGATTTCGTCATCTCCTGAGAATCCAAGAGCACGTACAAGAGTTGTAAATGGAATCTTACGCGTACGGTCGATGCGCGTGTAGGCAATGTCTTTTGAGTCGGTTTCTAGCTCCAACCATGCCCCACGGTTGGGGATAACCGTTGATCCATAACCGACCTTACCATTCTTGTCCACCTTATCATTGAAGTAGACACCTGGTGAACGTACGAGCTGAGATACGATGATCCGTTCCCCACCATTGATGATGAAGGTTCCCATTTCAGTCATGATTGGGAAATCACCAAAGAAGACTTCTTGCGTCTTGATTTCACCTGTTTCTTTGTTGACCAAACGGAAGGTCACAAAGATTGGCGCTGAGTAGCTGGCATCGTGGATGCGAGCTTCTTCTAACGAATACTTGGGTTCGCGGATTTCATAACCCACAAATTCCAATTCCATTGTATCCGTGAAGTTTGAGATGGGAAGCACATCTTCAAATACTTCCTTCAAGCCATGATCCAAGAAATCTTTGAATGAGTCTGTCTGGATTTCAATCAAGTTTGGTAAATCAAGAACCTCTTTGATTCTTGAAAAACTACGACGGGTCCGATGTTTCCCGTATTGAACGTCATGTCCTGCCAAAGTTTTTAGCTCCTTTTTCCATACTAGGATAGCTTGGTAAACTGACTTTCACCACCTATCCGGTTTTAACTACATTTGTGTGACTTGCATCACGTGAAGAGCTGTCTCTTCACCTCATTTGCCGTTTTTTGTAATTTTTAGAAAAATTAAATTTGTGTAACAAACTAGGGTTTTTCTGAAAAATAGCACAAAAAGAGCAGCTAAATCGACTTATTCAAGTAAGATTTAACTGCTGTAAGCTCTTATTTGGACAATATTTCAAATAAAGCACACGACAAATTAGTTACAACTATTATACCGTATTCCCCTTCAAAAATCAAGGCTTTGAGCAGGTTTTCTACTGTATGTGATTACCGTTGATTGTCTTGATTAGAGTTGTTTCGATTTGAACTATTGGTCGTAGGATTGTTCTTATTGTTGGTTTGATTCCCAGAGGTATTCCCTAGAATCGCTGCCCAAGCGCTTTGATAATCGCTGTCCGATCCCCCAATTGCAAAGCGGTATTGAGTAGTTGGGGCTCCATTTTTAGCCCAAAGACTGGTTACCGTTTGACCACTTAGATCGATATCTCGGCCATTGACATTGACACGGCCTGGTCTTTCACCAGTTGATTTAAGAACCTCCGAACGGATGACACTCTTATCTAAGGTGAATTTTTCCTGAATTCCAAAGAGACTTGGATCTGCTTGGTAGATCGCATTGGCTAACTGCGCCATGTACTGGGCATTGTTGTTGTAGCCTGTCAGGGTCTGCATAGAAGCATTGTTATCATGACCAATCCAACCACCTAAAGAAACAGATGGAGTGGACAACATCAACCACATGTCACCGTTTGAGTTGGTCGTACCCGTTTTCCCAATCCAGTCAGCTCCAGCCAACGTTGGATTGATTTGACTGATTCGTGACTTAAAGGTCGTTGTAGCACCTGACGTAATCACTCCACGCAAGAGATCCTGAAGGATCGTTGCTGTTGCTGGAGAGTAGACACGAACAGGATCTGCTTCATGCTTGTAGACCACATCTCCATCACGATCGATAATTTGCTCTACCATGTAGCGCTTGAGGTAGTTCCCATTATTAGCAATGGTTTGGAAGCCATTGGTATGTTGGGCAACTGTGACCTCAATTCCTCCCCCCATCGGCAGACTCTCAATTCCGTATTCTGAAATATCATAGCCCATCTTCTTCATGTAGGAGGGAACATCCACACCCTTTTCACGAAGGGTCTGATAGGTCCAGTAAGCAGGGATATTCCAAGAGGTGTTTAGAGCCTCTCGGAGGTCCATCATAGCCGTTCCTCGACTATCCACGTGCATGATCGGCTCGCCACTCGAGAAATTGGTTGGATAGTTTGAGAGCATGCTATTGCTTCCCATCAAACCTTGGTCAATGGCAATCCCATAGGCCAATAATGGTTTAATCGTTGATCCAGGCGATCGTTCTGTGTCAAAAGCATGGTTGTTTTGGTTACCATCAAAATCACGTCCACCAATAAAGCCTAAAACCGCACCTGTACGATTGTCCAGGAGGACATTACCGACTTCGACAAGACCCGTTCCATCATCCAAGACACTTCCAAAATTCGCTACCGCTGCCTGCATCGCATTGTGAACCGGTTTATTAATGGTTGTTTGAATGGTATAGCCACCTTCACGCAACTCAGTTTCAGCTAATTCTTGATAGGCTTTGACGGTTTCATTATTTTTCAAGTCTTGCTTGGTCACATTGTCCCGCTTGATCAAGTAATCATACATGGCCTCTTTGGCCTCTTGCATGGCTTGGAAATAGAGGTAATCATGAGGTGTTTTCTCGATGCCATCAGGGGCAATGAAGTCTTTGGTTAAATCATACTGAACGTAAGACTCGTAGTCTTTTTTCGACAAAACTCCTGTCCGGTACATATTGAACAAGACGTCTTTGGCACGCGCTAGACCAAGCTCTAAATTCTCTTTGCTCTTTAAACTACCATCTGCCGCATAAGGGGAGTAGACAATTGGACTTTGTGGCAACCCTGCGATAAAGGCCGCTTGCGGAATGGTCAAGTCTTTTGCAGAAACCCCAAAGATCCCTTGGGCTGCCGCTTCGACACCTGCAATATTTTGCCCCCGATTGTTCCGTCCAAAAGGGGAGACATTTAGGTAAGTGGTGAGGATTTCATTCTTATCCATTCCCCGCTCCAAGGCAAGAGCATCGACAATTTCTGTCGCCTTACGTGTAAAGGTTGGAGCGTCTCCGACAACTTGCTGTTTGATCAACTGTTGGGTGAGGGTTGATCCTCCACTAGAGGAACCCACACCGGCTACCGATCCTAGCGTTGCCCGAAGAACTGCTTTGGGCACAACCCCATTGTGACTTTCAAAATTCTCATCTTCGGTTGCAATCACAGCCTTTTTGACATTGTCTGAAATGGCATCTCCAGTTACGGGAATCCGGATCAAATCACTGTCTACTTCAGCAATCAGGCTCTTATCGGAATAGGTTAGTTTTGAAACCCTGCTCACATTGCGGACCTGTTGGACCAGCTCCTCTGTATTTGGAACTTTGACATTACTAAAGAGACTCGCCGCATAGCCAATCCCGATCCCTGCACCAAATAAGAAGAGACAAATCAACAGGGCAATCATCACATCCCACAGGAGTTTGAGGGTCCGTAAAAAGGTCGCAAAAATATCGCCAACAGACCATCTGCTCTCTTCATCTTTTTCCTTCTTTGGAGTATCTGTATGCATTTTTGCAAAGAATTTCTGGACTTTCTTCCAAAAATCTTGCAGCTTCTCTTTTAATTGATTCACTGATTCTTTCTCCTTGTTCCCTATATTATAGCAGATTAGGCACCATGATTTCAATCACAAGAGCGTGGAATTCGTCATCAATTGTTTTTGAGGAAGCAGAAGAAAATACTGGAAAGCATTGCCATTTCCATGGTTTATGGTAGAATAGATAAATGAATAAACTTATAAAGGAGAAAAGACACATGCACATTTTTGATGAGCTAAAAGAGCGTGGTTTGGTATTTCAAACGACAGATGAAGAAGCCTTGCGCAAAGCACTAGAAGAAGGTCAGGTTTCTTATTATACTGGTTATGATCCAACTGCTGACAGCCTTCACCTTGGTCACTTGGTTGCTATCTTGACGAGCCGTCGCCTTCAACTAGCAGGCCACAAACCGTATGCACTCGTTGGCGGTGCGACTGGTCTCATTGGAGATCCGTCCTTCAAAGATGCTGAACGTAGTCTCCAAACAAAAGAAACTGTCCAAGAATGGGTTCGCTCCATTCAAGGGCAATTGTCTCGTTTCCTCGATTTTGAAAATGGCGACAATAAAGCTGAAATGGTCAACAACTACGATTGGTTCGGAAGCATTAGCTTCATTGACTTCCTTCGCGATGTCGGCAAATACTTTACAGTCAATGCTATGATGAGTAAGGAATCTGTGAAGAAACGGATTGAGACAGGGATTTCCTACACAGAGTTTGCCTACCAAATCATGCAAGGCTACGACTTCTACGTCCTCAACCAAGAACACAATGTAACCCTTCAAATCGGTGGATCTGACCAATGGGGAAACATGACAGCGGGTACTGAGTTGATGCGCCGTAAAGCAGATAAGACGGGTCATGTTATAACTGTGCCTTTGATCACAGATGCAACTGGTAAGAAATTCGGTAAATCAGAAGGCAACGCCGTCTGGCTCAATGCAGACAAAACATCTCCATACGAAATGTACCAATTCTGGATGAATGTGATGGATGCCGATGCTGTTCGCTTCTTGAAGATCTTCACGTTCTTGTCACTGGACGAGATCGAAGAGATCCGTAAGCAGTTTGAGGCTGCTCCTTATGAACGCTTGGCTCAAAAGATCTTGGCGCGTGAAGTGGTCACCCTCGTCCACGGTGAAGAAGCCTACAAGGAAGCCCTCAACATCACGGAACAACTCTTTGCAGGAAACATCAAAAACCTTTCTGTCAAAGAACTCAAACAAGGCCTTCGTGGTGTGCCAAACTACCAGGTCCAAGCAGAAGACAACCTCAACATTGTTGAACTCTTGGTCACATCTGGTGTGGTCAACTCCAAACGCCAAGCCCGCGAAGATGTTCAAAATGGAGCGATCTACGTCAACGGCGACCGTATCCAAGATCTTGACTATGTCTTGAGCGATAGCGATAAATTAGAAAATGAATTGACCGTTATCCGTCGCGGTAAGAAAAAATACTTTGTTTTGACGTATTAAGAAAGTAAAACCCCTGAAACTATGACTTTCGGAGGTTTTTTGGTACACTAGAACTATTATGACAATCAAACCAAAATTACAACGATTTCAAACAGCCACTGCTTTTGCTTGTCCCATTTGTCAACTGGACTTAGAACTTGTGGGGACCAGTTTTAAATGTCCCAAGAGCCATTCTTTTGATTTGGCGAAATTTGGCTATGTCAACCTAGCTCCCCAGATCAAACAATCAAAGGACTATGACAAAGAGAATTTCCAGAATCGCCAGCTGATCATAGAAGCGGGGTTTTATGAGCCGATTCTAAGAGCGATCGGTCAAAAGATTCCGGCTAACGATGCCAAGATTTTAGATATCGGCTGCGGGGAAGGCTATTATTCCCGAAAACTACAAGAAGCTTATCCCCAAGCTACTTTCTATGCATTTGATCTTTCTAAGGAATCCGTGCAACTAGCTGCCAAGAGTGACGCTAGCTGGCAGGTCAATTGGTTTGTCGGAGACTTGGCTCATTTACCCATTCAATCTAAGAGTATGGAGGTCATTTTGGACATCTTCTCCCCGGCTAATTACGCTGAATTTGAGCGTGTCTTACAGGCAGGAGGGGTGATCATTAAGGTCGTCCCAACCTCTTCTCATCTAAAAGAAATTCGTCAGTTGGCCCAAGATCAATTGGCCAAGCAATCTTACTCCAACCAGGAAATTTTGGAACACTTTGAAGATCACTGCCAGATCCTCTCATCCGAAACAGTCAGCCTCACCAAGAGGTTAACTCCTGAAGAACGTCAGGCGCTCCTCGCTATGACCCCCCTTCTATTTCATGTTGACCAAGAAAAAATCGACTGGACCCAACTCACAGAAATCACCATTGAAGCCCAAATACTGGTTGGGAAACTTAAGATACAAAGGATTTAGCGGATAAAGTCAAAATAGGGTATTCGACGCAGAATCATTCGATTCTAGGAGGATACATCTTTTTGACACCATCCGCAGTCCATGTTCATTTCACTGAAGATACAAAGGTCGTAAAATAAAAAGAGAAAAGGCTGAGACAAATCATCTCAGCCTTTTAGGCATCTTCTCTACTCTCTGTCATCCCTTGCAAGCGATAGGTTTTAGGGGATTTGCCACAGAGTTTACGGAAGACCTTATAGAAATAGCCAACATTACTGTAGCCGACCTTGTAGCAGATATCCTCAATACTGTCATTGCTCGATAAGAGGAGCTGTTGGGCAGCCTTGATCCGCTGTTTGTTCAGGAGTTCTGCAAAAGTCGCGTTGGTTTCTCGTTTAATCAATTGGCCTAAATAGACTGGATTGATAAAGAGTTCGCGACTGAGGTCTTTGAGTGACAGCTCTTTTTGGTAATCACGGCTAATCAATTGAAGGACACTCTCTACATTTTCATTCATCCGGTAGTGGGATAAGAAGCGGGACAATTCTTCCTGAATAAAGGCAATCATCTCACTAAAGGTGGCAGCTTCTTGGACTTTCTTGACCACATCGGCTAAATTGTCACCTTGCAAGTATTCAAACAAATGAAAGACATCCATCAAAAATTGGATAAAGAGCTGCTTGGTCAGTGAGACCTTGGGTGTTTTCTCAAGGATCATGTTCTCTAACCAGTCCAGTTCTTCTAAGATTTGTTGGATATTTCCTTGCAGAATGACCCGGTAGGCCGGCTCGTAGTAGCTGAAGACCTCCTCGTCTTGATTGAGAGGAGTCGCACCATAAAAGAGGCTTCGCTCTACTCGGTCCTTAAATTGATGAAAGTGCTCCTTATAAGGGGACTTGAAGGCTGTTATGATCAGGGCTTCTTCTTCCTGATCCGAGATAAAGAGTTGATGATTTTGTCCGAGGACTTGGTAAGACGAGCTGATAAAGCCTTTTTTCTCCTTGGCAACACCAAGCCACAGTACATCCCGGCCTGCCATATACCGACAAAACTCTTCCTCAGAGATGTCATCGTGAATCAAACGATTGGCCAATTCTTGACTGGGTTGCTGAATTTGTTTCTGAATTTTTTCTAGGATATGGCCCATCTCTACCTTATTAACAGGTTTGAGCAGGTAGTCTGCTACGCGCAAATTGAGGGCTGTTTTGACATATTCAAAATCCTGATAGCCTGACATAATGATAAAAGCAGCATCTGGAATCAACTCCTTCATCTCAGCAATCATCTGAAGCCCGGTCTTTCCTGGCATATTGACATCCGTGATCACCACATCTACTGGGTGCTCACGAATATAGTCAAGAGCCTGATCTGCATCCTCTGCCGTTGCGACCACTTCCATATTCCAGTGGTCAAAGGGGATTAATTTTTTTAACCCTTCTGTAATCATATACTCATCGTCTACTAATAAGACTTTGTACATTCTGTCTCCTTTATTCATCTTGAATGGTTATCGTATAGGTTACTCCCTGGTGAGGTTGGGAGAAGACTTGGATCTGGTAGCGATCTCCAAAATAGAGTAGCATGCGTTCATGGACATTGACAATTCCGATAGACTGCCGACCACTCTTTTCTTCTATTTCCGAGCGTGGATTGCGATTGGCTAGCATCTCTTGAATGGTTTCTAGCTGCTCTTTTTCCATTCCACGTCCATTATCAATGATCAAGATCGTGACCTGCCCTTTTCCTTGTAAGACCTTGACACTGATCACATTGTCCTTGCGTTTATGGTCTACTCCATGTGCAAAATAGTTCTCGACCAAAGGCTGGATCGTGAATTTGGGAATCTTCATTTTTTCCAAGCCTGGATCGATCTTAAAGCCATAGGCAATTGATTTTGGATAGCGGACCATACAGAGATAGCTGTATTTGCGGCAAAATTCGAGTTCGTTTTCGACCGTCGTCACTCGCTCATCTGAGATATTGTTGCGCAAAAGGCTACTAAACTCATAGATAATATCACCCAACTCCTCTTGCTCTTGCATGACGGCATACATTCGGATAAATTCCAGTGTATTGTACATGAAGTGGGGATTGATCTGGGCTTGTAGGGCCCGCATATTGGCATCTTTTTTTTGAGCTGTAGCTGGTAGATATCTCGAATGTTCTTATCCATATTGTCTAACATGGTATTAATCATATTGCCGATAACCAAGAGTTCTTGGTCCTTCGTCGAGGTATCAATCCGCCGTTCACTATCCCCTTGACTGATCTGGTTCATGGTATCGACCAAATCGAAGACTTGGCGACGGTAATTTTTGAAAATCTGCCGTAGGAATAAGTAAAGGATTAAGAAAATCAAGAAAGCAATGGAGAGAAAGGTGGTCAGGTTAGCCAAACCCTTTTTGACCAAATAACTTTCAGAAACAGCGACACCTACCTGATAACCATAGATCGTATTTCGACTTTGCCACTTGACATCTTTTGGTAAGTTCTTCTCCCCTTCATAGTACATCTCTTTCCCGAAAGGTGTCGAGATCCGCACAGCAACCGGAAGATCACCTCTGGCATTGTCAATAGCCGAAGTCAGGATTTCTTGATCCAAGGTCATATAAGCAATCCCAATTCCCGCACCCGTGGTCGGATCTGTCAAAGAAATTGGAATAGCGGTGGCAGGTGCCTTGTAATGATCTGCCGAGACCTGTTTGCCACCTTTGGATTGTCGCGTAGAGACAAAAACTGTCTTGTAGTCAGACAAGGTGATATCGATCCCCTCGATGTTTTTATTGCTCAAATAAAGGCTATCAATATTCTTATGTAGGGACAATTGGATATAAGAAGGGAATTGAGCATTCAATCGCCAGGTCTCATACTCTGAAGGAGACAAGGTAAAATAGCGGTAAACTCCTTCTAATTTTGCAGGATTTTCAACCAGGCTACGTCCTTCTTGGGTAACCCGCTGATAAGAGGTCTCAAGATCCGTTACGACTTCTGTCAAGACCCGTTGGGCGATCCGATCAGCTTCTGCTTGTTGGTTTTTCCAAGAGATCCCTGCTACGACCAGACCCATAATGGTCAAAATAACCACCATGACATAGGCGTAAAATTTTAAAAGCGTACTTAACCAGATTTTTTTCATAGCTAGGATACCAATTTTTCGTGAATACGTTGATAAACAGGATCAAAGATATCATTGACAAAGAAATGCCATAGGCCGATCAAGACAAAAAAGAGAAGGGCAGGCATGTAGTAACTGATAATACCCAATAACGCTGTCCCAAGAATCAGCTTGAGAATCGGACGAATATCCAGCAACATTCCAATTAAACTGAGCTTGATACTATTAGCATAGGAGAGATCAAAATGCACTTGTAATTTCAGATAAACAGCATAAGCCAGTGGCGCAATCAAGAGGAAAACCAAATTAAATAAGAGGACCAAAATTTGAAAGAAACTCAAATGAGGTATTTGGATCATAAGGTACATGCCATAGAGGAGGACCCCTTCAATGGCAAAGAAAGTGTAAAAAACTTGATTGGCTGAGACCAGATTTTCTTTGAAGAGTTCCCAAGCGCGTGACCAATGGTAGTCTTTGTAGTTCATACCATTTTCTGCATAGAGGCTCATGATCGTTGCACTGGCTGGTCCCACTCCTAGAAGAACACCCCCACAGATCGTCAAGACCCAAAAAATCCCTGTTACCAGCATGGCAACGTAAACTCTCGTAAATATGAACTCGATAATTTTCCCCATCTTTCAACCTCTCTTCCTATTCACCATTCTATTATATCATAATTTTAAAACGTTTTCATAAAGTTACAATTATACTCTAAAATATTAATTTCCATTTACAGTTCTATTTTCATAACCAAGTGAAAAAAGCTCTGGAGATGACTCCAAAGCCTTTTCAACCTACTTGTTTCTTATTTTTTAGAAGCAAGGAATTCGTCGTATTGTTTTTGCATTTCGTCAAGCACTTTTTGGTAAGCGCCTTCTGATTTCAATTTTTCAAGCATCTTAGGAACTTCTACTTCAGGATCCACAGTACCAGTATTGATCGCACCTGCGAATTGGTTCAAAGTATTTGTAAGAGCAGTGATTTCTGATTTCACGTTGTCAGTGTTAAAGATAAATCCAAGCGCTGGAGATTCTTTAGCAATTTCCAAGTCTTTCTTAGATTGTGCAATTTGCTCATCTGTAACGTTTTCGTTGATGTAAAGAATCCAGTTGTTACCAGTGTTCCATCCTGACATGTGAGTGTTTCCTTTGTATCCATCAAGGACACGAACTCGGTTTTCTGTACCTTCAACTCTCTCCCAGTTCTCGCCTTTTGGACCGTAAACAAGGCCGTTCAAGAGTTCTGGATCAGTGTTCAAGAGGTTCAACACTTCCATTGCTTTTTCTTTGTTCTTAGAGTTGTTTGAGATAACAAAGTTAGCTACTTGAGTGGTATTGTTCTTCTTGTAAAGTTCAGTAAATGGTTTGATTTCGATCTTACGGTTTGCTACACGAGAAAGCAAGCTGTTACCGTAGTCAGCTGGTCCTACTGTTTCTTCACGAACCAACCAAGTATCTTGAGAAAGGTCAAAACCAGTATCGCTTGTAGCTACGTCTTTTGGAATGTATCCTGCTTCGTAGTATTTGTGAAGCGTCTTCAAGTTTTCTACATAACGAGGAATTGTGTAACGGTCAACGATCTTCGTAGTATCACCTTTCAAGTCAACAACGAATGGAAGTCCATCAACAGCCACATAGTCGAAGTCATCTGAAGGTCCACCGTAGCTCTTGTTCATTGCAAATGGAACAACGTTTGGATCTTTTTCTTTAATGGCCTTCAAGACTGGTTCAAGAGAAGCATAGTCTTTTACATTTGAGATGTCGATACCATATTTTTCAAGAAGTGGGCCGTTGAAGGCAAAGTTTTGTGAAGAGGCAACGTTGGCTGCAACTGGAACAGCGTAAATCTTACCGTTTACAGTGTTCCCTTTGATATAAGCTGGGTCAAGTGCTTCATAAATCTCTTTCCCTTCTTTCTTGTACAAGTCTGTCAAGTCAGCGTAAGCACCTTTTTGAGCGTTGATAACATAGTTATTGGCAAAGGCAATATCATAGTTTTCACCAGATGAGATGATAACGTTCATTTTTTGTGCATAATCACCCCAACCAAGATATTGCATATCTAATTTAGCACCAACTTTCTTTTCAATGATTTTGTTGGCATTTTCTAGAAGAACATCCAAGTTATCTGGTTTGTCACCGATTTGGTACATCTTGATGATTGGTTTACCATCTTCAGTTGTTGCTGATTTCTTGTTGTTCCCTGTAAGGCTTCCACAAGCAGCAAGAGTAGCTCCTAGAGCGATGACACTAGCAGATGCTAATGCGTATTTTTTCCAATTTTTCATAAGAAAAATCTCCTTTATGTTATTTTCTTTATAGACTAGGTTAGGTGTTGAAAACCTTATCGGTTTTCGATTGTTTTCCTATTCTTTCACACCACCGATGGTCAAGCCTTTTACAAAGTAGCGTTGGAAGAATGGATAGAGAATAGCGATTGGCACAGTCGCCACAACGACCATAGCCATACGTCCTGTTTCCCGTGGGATGGATTGTACAGCCCCTGCCAATTGTCCGGATACCCCGACATTTTTGGCGATGTAATCCATATTGTTTTGGATTTGCATCAAGAGGTATTGCAATGGGTAAAGGTTGTCGCTTTTAATATAGAGAAGGGCGTTGAACCAGTCGTTCCAGAATCCTAAAGCGGTGAACAAGCTAATGGTCGCAATCCCTGGTAGAGACAGTGGCAAGCAGATTTGGAAGAAGATCCGTGTTTCACTTGCCCCATCGATCCGAGCGGATTCAAGAATGGCTTCCGGAATGGTCCGTTTAAAGAAGGTCCGCATCAAGATGATATTGAATGGACTAAGCAACATTGGGATAATCAAAGCCCCGATGGTATCACCCAATTGCAAGAGTTGAGTGGTGACAATGTAGCTTGGTACCAACCCTGCACTAAAGAGCATACTAAGGAGTGAAAATACGGTAAAGAACTTGCGGTATTTAAAGGTACTCCGTGAGATAGCGTAAGCATAGGTTGTTGTGATAAAGACATTACATGCTGTTCCTACAATGGTCACAAAGAGAGTAATGAAGAGGGCTTGCAAGATTTTGTCTTTGAACTGCACCAAGAAGAGGTAGCCATCAAATCCAAATTTTGCTGGCCAGAATTGGAAACCATGCACTGCCAAACTCTGTTCGTCTGTTAAAGAGATCATGACAACGAAGATGAAGGGAAGCACACAGGTCAAGCCGACTAGGGTCAACAATAAGGTGAAGAAGAAGTTGCTCTTCTTACTGAAAGAATGGATCCCGACATTATCAATTTTTTCTTTTTGAATGGTTGATTTTTTCATACGATCCTCCTTTCTAGAAGAGAGCAGCGTTCTTATCAATGCGACGGGCAATGATATTTGAGATTAAAACAAGAACCAGACCGACCACAGATTGGTAAAGACCTGCTGCTGCTGTCATCCCGATATCCCCTGACTTGGTCAAACCGTTGTAGACATAGACATCAATAACGTTGGTCACACTATAGAGTGCTCCAGCATTATGCGGGATTTGGTAGAAAAGACCGAAGTCTGCGCGGAAGATATTTCCGACTGCCAGAATGGTCAAGACCGTAATCAAGGAAGACAACTGAGGTATAGTGATGTTGCGAATGCGTTGCCACTTAGACGCACCATCCACGGTCGCTGCTTCATAGTAAGTTGGGTCAATTCCCATGATGGTCGCATAGTACATGACACTGCTATAACCAAAGCCTTTCCAGATCCCTAGGAAGAGGAGAAGCGCTGGCCAGATCCACAATTCCGAATAGAAATTGATGGCCTTCATGCCAAGTGAAGTTAATATGTGGTTGACCAATCCTTTGTCCACGTTAAGGAAGGCATCGGTGAAGAAGCTGATGATAACCCATGATAGGAAGTATGGGAAGAGCATGGAGGTTTGAAGCACCTTGACCACTCTTTTTGATCTCAACTCACTAAAGATGATGGCGATCCCAACGGAAACAATCAATCCTAAGAAGATAAATCCTAAGTTGTACAAGACCGTATTTCTTGTAATAATGTAGGCATCTTTGGAACTAAAGAGGAACTTGAAGTTGTCAAAACCAACCCATTTACTCTTCATGACACTGTCGATGAAGCCTTCTCCTGTAATATGATAGTCCTTAAATGCTACGATATTCCCAAAAACCGGAATATAGAAGAATAAGATTAACCACGCTGCACCAGGTAAGACCATTAAAAGAAAAATGAAATTTTCTCTCAGAGTCCTTACAAACTTTTTCATTTAACTCCCCCCTTTGAGCCTTGAGCGTGTTTTTTGTTTGGTAACGTTTACATTACCTATTATAAGATAGCCTATTTCTAGTTTCAAACTCCTAATTATAGAAAAAATTCTACAAATTTATGACATAGCCTTAAAAATGGAGAAAAAAGGAGAAGAAATGTCTCCATTCATCGGACATTCTTCTCCTCCTTCAACATCATCTTCTTTGAAGACACCTTTTTAGATTAGGTCGTATAAATGGTCGAAGCAGTCGCAATGGTATGCCACTGGTTAGCCGTAGTGGCTGCGAAATCTCGGTCTCCATAGAAATCATTAAATGGCAGAATCTCTACTTCTAACTCATCGATACGTGAGATAGAACCAGCTAGATAGTCTTCGATACGACTTTCTGCTCGCTTGATGCGTTGTAAGAGCCCTCCCATACGGATATCGACGGTATCCAAGCCAAAAACCTTATTTTCTTTCAACCATTGGTGGCTAAAGAGAGCATGAAAGTTTTCAATCTCACTTCTGAGTTTTGGCAATTCTTCTCGAGCAATTTGTTGCAAGCTATCTTGATCACCTGCTTGATAGGCTTGACGAATGCGTCGTCCCACATCCACCTTGTTACTTAAAATAGCATTCAACTGAGCCTGGGTCTCAAAGAGATAAGCGTAGGCGCCTGCTCTTTCTTTAATATCAGACAGAATCTCAGCCGCCTGAGCAAAGTGAGGCTTGTCCTGTTCAGGTGTCATGTGTCGGTCAAGGATTGGGCAAAGAACATCTTGATAAAAGACATAGCGGCTAGGATTAATCCCACTCAGATTGGCTGGTAGATCTGGCAAGAGGTTGGCCAGGTCAAGCTGCATAAAGTCCTCAACGGATAGACCGGTATTGGTCTTGAAGTGAGCAGATAAGCGCTCTAAATCGTTGCGGTAGCTGAGTTCTGCCCAGATTTGCAAGCTCGGCAAGATAGAGAACTGGGCTGTTTCACCACCATTATCTCCCCAACCAGTTACAATGACTTCTTTGATTTGATTGGCACGGCAGGCTTTATTAGCTTCGACTGCGATGAGACGACTGAAATGGTTGTGGGGCGTGAAACCAATCCACTTCCAAGCACCACCTGCAAAGGCGATATCCTGACTAATCTTGTGATGGTTACGGAAGTTACGGTTGTATTTTTCCTCGCTATCTTGGTAATAATCCCAGTAAACCAAAGTCACACGGTCTTTGAGACGGTCTAGATAAATGCGAGTTTCTTCTGGAATCTCAACCTCGCGGTCGTACTGGCCATCTGCTGACATGAGCTTGAAGAACATATCGCTCCACATCTGGCAGTGGAAACCATACTTATCTGCGATATCCAGCACGCGCTCCAAGTGTTGGCACATAAGGAGACTACGATCCACAACGCCGTTCAGGATGAGGTAGCGTCCCAAACCAACCAAGTGGGCTTCGTCCATTCCGATATTGACCTTGCGAGTCTGTAGCTTAGACAAAGTAGCAAACATGCCGTCAATTAGGTCGTACACTTTTTCTTCGCCAATGAGGAGAATATCCTCTACATCACGAAGTTGCTGGACTTCTTTGACACCCCATTTGACAAAGGCTGACAAGTGGGCCAAGGTCTGAATACAAGGAACAAAGGTCATGTCAAACTGCTGGGCGTAGGCTTCGATTTCCTGTAACTCTTCAGCTGAGTATGCTCCACGGAAATAGCCAAAGTAAGGTTGTCCCTCGATTTGATAGGTATCTTCCATGTAAAGTTCAAAGGTTGAGTAGCCCATGAGAGCTAAGACCTCAATCATCTGCTTAGCAGAGGCAACATTCATCACAGCATTACGGGAACAATCTGCCATATAGGCTAAGGCTTCATAAGCTGCCTGCTCCTCAATCTCCGCCTTGTCACCTTCTGCTAAAGCTGTTGCTAGAACAGATACGGCACGGTAGAGTTGGTGAGGTTTGCGATAGGTCAGGTGATACTGTCCGCCCTCACCCTTGATAGAGATAGAGGCTTGCTCAGACTGAGCAACTGCCACTTCTACATCTGGTAGAGAAATGTGCTTTTGAAGCAAATCCAAAGCTTGAGCTTGTTTACTGCTAAGTCCTGTAAAAGTTACCATTGGTTTTCCTCCTGTAACCAGTTGACAAGGCCACCGTAGAGATTAGCATCTGCGTGATAGGTGCAGGCTTGGATAACTGGCGCAATTGTATATTCTTCATATCTTTCCACAAAAGCATCTACTGCTTTTTGGACCCCTTTGATAAATTCTGGGTTCTGACTGATAGAGCCACCTAGGCTAATAACATCTGGGTCGATCAGATACTGAATATTGAGTAGTCCTTGAGCAAGATTGCGGTTCATTCGCTCAATGGCTTCTTGACAAAGGGCATTACCTGCTGCAGCCTCTTGGTAAATCTTACGACCGTCCCAATCGGTTTGACCAGATTGTTCATTCACATAGCGAACCATACTTCCAGTTGACGCCAGTTGCGACCAGTTGTTGAGTTTCTCAGTTGGTGCAAGAGTCGTCATGTAACCAAACTCTCCACCCAAACCATGACGACCTCGGTGAAGTTTCCCATTGATCATCATGGCTCCACCGATTCCTGTACCAATCACGACACAGGCTACGTTCTCAATCTCAGGATGAGCCAGCAGTTCACTAAGTCCAACACAGTTGGCATCATTTTCTAGATGGACAGGTAGTTGGTGATGAGCAAGGGCCTCGTACCAAGAAAAACCATGGATATAAGGGACCGCACTAATCCCCTCAATCACTCCTGTCTCTTGATTGACCGCTCCTGGAACACTCATAGCAAGCCCGCGATAGTCCTGTTCTGACAAGCGTTGGTCCAACCAAGCCAACAAATCTTCTAGAGTTTCTGGAGTTGGGGTGCTGGTCTTATCTAAAATCTTTCCATCAGGAGTCAGACTAGCAAACTTAATCCCAGTCCCTCCGATATCAATCGTTGCAATGGTCATTGCTTTCACCTACAAAAAGGAGCGAGTCAGCAGTTGGTTCTTACTTCTTCGCTCCTCCTTTCTGTTTATGCTTAGTTTTTGAAATTAAATTTCTTCTTTTTGAATGAATTCTGTGCGAATTTCCTGTGGCGTCAATAGTCCTGAATGAACTGGGTATGGACGTTCCAGCAAGTCAAGAATGGCTTGTTGTTTTTCAGAAACGCGAACATTTTCTTGACTCATGTTGTAGTAACGAAGGACATAACCTTCTTCATTCTCAGCCACCTTAAAGGCTGTTGGGCAGACTTGTGGCAAGTTCAGTGCTGGATGGTTAAAGAGACTACCCGTTGCCGCAACACTACCCTCTTGTTTTGCAACTTGAAGAGCTGTAAATGGCACCTGGAAGGATTTGGCGCGACGGAAAGCGGAGAAGCGACCCTGAGCTTGATGGCATTCCACTGCATATTCCACCTCAAAGTCCCGCAAGCATTGTGCTTCTGGTGTTGGGAAATAACCCCAGTCACCAAGTTCTCCAGAAGCCCGAAGAATGGTCACGGCAATGGTATCATCCCCTAAAATTTCATATTCATGTAAACCTTTATTGGCTACCGTCACCCCCTTGATATCGTCATACAAGCTGACAAAGGCTTGTTGGTGTTGTGGATTTTCAGGATTTTCCCAAGAAGCAGCCGGTTTGTTTGGTCTTGTCACCACTTCATAGATGCTTTCAGAATCATTGCTTGGACGCGTGTTATGAGTCTTGACCAAGAGACGGATGCGGTGGTCTTTGGCAGTATTGGTAAAGCGAGTTTTAAAGCGGATCTGCGGGTCATCCACAAAGACGGTCATCTCTGTTTCCAACGGAATGGTTGTCATCTCTTCTGAACGTCCTGCCTCTCGGTTCATAAACTCGATAATGCCTCTTTGTTCCGCATCCAATTTTTCATCTGCGCTGACCGGAATGGTCAAGTCATGCTTGAGCAAAATTTTTGCATAGCGAGCATTATTTTCCAAGACCTCATGGGTTTTGAGCTCCGCATAGATTGGTTCGGTTCCTTTTGGTTGGAAGTAAATGTATTCATTTCCAATATCACCGCGGTCTTCGAAGCGAAGGAAGTCCTCATAAGCCTCATTGGTCGTCTTGTCATAAAGGGTCAAGCCATCATCAATACTGAGGGTTACAAATGGCGTATCGAGAACCCCATTTTGGTAAATACCGTCATGATGGGAAGCTTTTCCTTCTAGGAGCTGGAAGGTTGTCCAAGAAAGAGGCGCTAGGTGAACCGGAACCGTCACGCGCACTTGGCGCGCAATATAAGGTTGACGGAATTTATCCTTCGGCAAGGTATAGCCAAAGCTTGCCCCCAAATCTTCAATCTCCGCTTCTACAAGATGACCATCTAAATCCTCTACGTGATAGTCTGGCAAGGTCAAAGCGGCCATCTTCTTGAAGCCCTCTGTCGGGTGCAATTCCTTAAATCGACAAACCGCTACATCAATAACCGTGCTGACAGTGTCCACCTTGCCATGCAAGCCAGTGTTAATCACCGTAAAGAGTTGTTCACTTTGGGCATTCTGAGTCGCTAGTTTCTCTTTCCACTCATTGAGAAGGTTGGTCTTGACAAAGTTTCCGACTTGATTGACCTTGGCAAAACGAACTTCCATTTCACGGTGAACATCATCCACACTACATCCACAAATACTATCGTGTGGCGCATTTTGCAAGAGGGTCTTCCAGGCATAGGTCAATTGATCCTTGTGGTTGTGGCCACTAGTGATGATGGTCAAAGGTTCCACCACTTGCTCTAGCAAATTGCTGTTTTCTTGGAAGGCTTGTTTGAGGTAAACGCGTGAAGAAGAAGTATTGGCCAGAGTGTACCAACCATCGGTTTCCTGGCTGGTCAACTCTCCTGTAACCGTTGATAATTGCTCAGGGAGCGCACTTTCCAATGCTTGCACATATTCGTCAAAGGAGCTATGAATAAAGGTCACGTCAGGGAAGAGTTCGTTGGCCACGCGAATGGCTTCACTCAAGTTTCGTTGAACCGGTTGGTGGTCACAGCCGTTCATCATCAACCATTGGTTGGTCGAAGCATAGCCTCATCTTTATCTACTGGAATTTCATTCCCGTTACTGTACCAGTTGGCAAAAAGAATGCCAAGTACACGGCTTCCATCCGCCCCCTGCCAATACATCTCAGAGAATTGAGAGGTAAACTGTTCATCTTCGAGGACTTGGTTGTCAAATCCAATCGGCTTCACACCGCGCCCAAAGGCTGCTACGTGAATCCCTGATTTTTGAAGGATTTGAGGAGCTTGGCCCATATTTCCAAAGGTATCTGGAAAGTAGCCAATTTGAGTTGATTTGCCCCATTTAGCACATTCAGCTTGTCCAATCAAGGTATTGCGGACGTTCGCTTCACTGGAAATCAAGTAATCATCCTGCAAGATATAGAAAGGACCAATCTTGAGCTTGCCTTCGTCGATATAACGCTGCACCTTGTCGCGGTTTTCAGGGCGAATTTCTAAATAGTCATCAAGGACAATGGTTTGCCCATCCAAGTGGAAACTCTTGAACTCAGGGTCATTTTCAAAAAGATCAAAAAGATTGTCGAAAAGTTCCACCAATTGCATCCGGTGGCTTTCAAAAGGTAGATACCACTCACGATCCCAGTGGCTGTGAGAAATAATATGTACAACAACATTTTCCATGAGTAAAACCTCATTCTAACTTAAATTTAAAAATAGTTTTGTGATTCTTTACAAGAATCTATTGAGCAAAAGCTCATTAGCGAATATCTAGGTAATCCAAGACCAATTCGCAAAACATCATATTGGCCCATGAGAACCATTCACGTGAGTAGAGAGTTGGATCATCTACGTGGAAGCTTTCGTGCATCACACCTGTTCCACCATCACAAGCGACGAGCTGATCTAGCAAGAATTTCTTCTCTGCCTTATCTCTTGTTGTCAAGCCTTGGATAGATAGGGCAATCGGCCAGATATAACGATAGAAGGTATGAGAACTTCCAAGACCGCTAGCGTATTCTCCTTGGTAGAAGTATGGATTTTCAGGGCTCAGAATGGTGCGACGAGTTGCTTGATACACTTTATCGTTAACATCGCAGTAACCAAGATAGGGAGCTGCTAACAAACTTGGTACGTTAGGATCGTCCATGATGCTAGCATTTCCCAAACCGTCTACTTCAAAGGCGTAAATCTTTTCACCTTTGCTGTTGGTGGTGTAGGCGTAGTTTTCGATTCCTTCTTGGATCTCAGCTTGGAGACGTTTAGCATCATCAATAATGCTCTCGCTATCAGCTAGATTCAATTCTGCAAAAATTTCTTGGACATAGCCTAAGACAACGACCGCAAACATATTGGACGGAATCAAGTAGCTATATTGACAACAATCATCACTTGGACGAAAGGCTGACCAGGTCATTCCTGTCACGGCAAAGTCAGGACCAAAGCCATCATTTACCAAGGTGTCTTCCTTACGATCGGTATCCCGAACAAAGCGATAAGGTGAGTTATTATGGTCTTGCTCCACCGTCCAAAGATGAAGAATCTCCTTGGTCGCTGTAACAAACGTTTCATCAAACTGGCTGGTCTCACCAGTTTCTTGCCAAAGGAGATAAGCCAACTGCAAGGGGTAGCAAAGCGAATCTACCTCATACTTGCGCTCCCAGATCCATCCATTGAGGTCTGTATGGTCTGTTTCGTGGTGCCCCTTCCAGTTTTCCTCAATATTAAAAGAGTTAGCATAGGGATCCTTGAGGATCAACGTCATCTGACGTTTGACCAAACCTGCAATGGTCTGACGTAAACGAGGATCTCTTTTTGCCACATGAAGGTATGGTCTAAGCTGAGCAGTCGAATCCCGAAGCCACATAGCTGGGATATCCCCAGTCAGTACAAAAGTTGAGCCGTCTTCTAAGATTTCAACTGTATTGTCTAAAGTATCTGTGTAGCAACGCTCAAAGACATCCACCCACTCAGGGTAATCCTTGGCACGTTCTGCTACTTGGTCCAACCATTCTCTGACGATTTCTTTTGAATAGGTCATTTGTTTTCCTCACACGTATCGATTCTTTCCTATTCAGTATAAAAGATTTCAAAGGGGAAATACATACGCAAATTATAGCCCTTTTTCTACAAACTTTTCTAGTTTTGAAAAAGACTTTCCCATTTGAGTGGCTTCTGCTAAAATAAAGAAAGAGAGTGGGACAGAAATCGGTAATTCGTTAGAATTCGATTTCGTCGTCCCA